>NZ_LIPN01000041.1 GCF_001418325.1 Streptomyces atriruber
GCCCACCCGCACTGCTGCGCCTGCTCACGCCCCCGCGGCGCGCCCACCAGCTCGCACTTCACCCCGCCGACCAATCGGCCGCGGACCATCCCGGCCCCGAGCCCTCGCACCAACGGGGCCAGGGACTGGTGCAGTTCGTGCTCGCGGCGCACGAGGGCCAGCGCAACACCCGGCTCTTCTGGGCCGCTTGCCGCGCCTACGAGAACGGCATGGGCGATGCCCTGTCCCCCCGGCTCACGGACGCCGCGATCCGCGTCGGCCTCACGGAACGCGAGGCCCGCTCGACGATCGCCTCAGCGGCACGCCTCACGGGTCACGCGTGATCCGGTCCGGGCCTGCGCGGCCTCAGCACTTCTTCGCGGTCTTGACCTGCACCCACGGACGGCACTTGCCCTTGGCCACGGGGCCCTGCATCGGGACGTGCTTGTAGATGCGGTGGTTCTTGCACACCTGGACCTGGGAGAGGTCGAGGCACGCATTGGGGTCGAACGTCATGGCCTGTGCCTCGCTGTGATTACCCGGAAGGGCAACAAAGAGGGTGGCACTGAACAGCGCCGTCAGGACGGCCACACAAGCCTTACGCATTTTCATTCTCCCGTTTCACCATACGAGCGCCGGATTTCCGACGCCGGGAGATCATGCGTTTTCCGCACCGGCATGTCAAGAAGACTTAAAAGGCCTCCGAGAGTAGACGGAGGATATTCACCTTCACCCGCCCAGTCGTGAACGTCGCACGTCACGTGCATGATTCGACCGCACCTAATGATCAACATCTCTCAACCAAGCTAAAAGGAAAGGCGGTTGAATTGTTGCCCATCGGCATGCGGGCAACCTTCACTGGAGGAGCCGCCACTTGTAGTGCGGGTCCTTCGGGTCGAGGTCGTCGCGCACCGTCACATAGGACGTGCCCGCTCGATAGGGAGTACTCAGGAGCTTGCCGTCGTCGTGCGACACCCAGAACACGTCACCGGCGTCGTTGCCGTTGAAGTGCCATTGCTGATTGATGTCGTTCGCATCGCACGCGCCCAGCCAGGCGAGCCCCCATCCCGCGATGTCCGCCAGGCACTTTCCGGTGCCGACGGAGACGATCTGCCACGCCGGAGTGTTCGTCAGCTTCAGGCGCCACCGCTGCCGCGGATCACCCGTGTCACAGGGCGCGAAGGTGGCGGTGCCCTGGATGGCGTTGGCAGGGTCGTCGGCGGTGGACATGCACAGTCCGTTGCCCGAGTTGCGGAACAGGCTCCCGGGGTCGGCCCCAGCGGCTCCCGCGGGCGCCGCGCCCGCGAGCAGAGCCCCGGCCAGGGCCGTGACCAGGACGGTGAGCCGACGTGTGCGCTCCATGGGAATCCCTCTCTCGCAGCCGTGTGCGGCGGTGGCGATTCCGATGATGAGGCCGCCCGGAGCACGGGCACCATCCCCGGATCGAGGGGGGTCGGGTCAGGTCTCTTCCAGGCGTACCGTCGCCAGCTGTTCCCAGCCGTACGCGATGGTCCTCTCGCGGAGCCGGAGGTCGGCCCCTGCCTTGACGACGAGGCTCCGGGGCGGGGTGAAGCGGCGGGCCAGGAGCGTCAGGATCTCCAGGATGCTGTTCGACACGAACTGGACGTCGGTGAGATCCAGGACGATCTCGTCCGTGCGGGCAGCCACGTCGGTCAGCGCCAGAGCCAGGGGCCCGCAGTGGGCGCCCGTGACCTCACCCCACAACCGCACGCCAGAAGCGTCGAACAGGGGCATCATGAGCAGGAGTTCATCGGCGAAATAGCCGCGCATCATTCATCCCAGGGGCTGGGGGATGCACCGGACAAGGGGCGCGGTGGCGGGAGTCGGGCGGGCTGTGACGCGCCGGGATCCGGTGCTGTGCGGCGGGCCGGGCTCCTGCGGGAAGCAGTTTCTGGCGTAAGGACCCCCAACCCGGCCCGAGCGAGCGCCGGATGTCGACCGTCGCGCCAACGGCAGCCGACCGACCACGGACCGTCACCAGCGTACTGCTGCCCGCTCCCCGCCGGTAGGCATGTGCCCGGCCGGTCCCACACAGTGCCGTCGAGCCCCGCCCCGGGAGCCCGACGGCGAGCGACGTCAGGCGGACCGGCTCACGTCGTCGAAGTCGGTGGAGGCCGACAGCTCGGCCCATGCCAGCATGTCGCGCTCGAAGGCGTCGCGTCCGGCCTTGACGAGCCGAAGCGCGTCATTGCCGAGCAGCAGGCGCCTCGGCGGCCGGTCGGCCGCCACCATGCGCAGCACCGCGGCCGCGGCCTTGTCCGGGTCGCCCGGCTGGTGCCCGCCACCGCGGATGCGCCGGGCGCGCATCGGCTCGAACAGTTCGTCGTAGTCGGCGATCGAACGCGGTGCGCGGATCATCGAGCGGCCCGACCAGTCCGTCCGGAAGCTGCCCGGCTCGACGGCGGTGACATGGAGGCCGAAATCGGCGACCTCCTTGCCGAGCGTCTCGAGGATGCCCTCCACCGCGAACTTGCTGCCGTGGTAGAGGCTGAGGCCCGGCATGGTGACGAGGCCGCCCATCGAGGTGACGGCGATGACGTGGCCCGAACGGCGCCCCCGCATGTGCGGCAGCACGGCCTTGATCACCGCCACGGTTCCGTAGACGTTCACCTCGAACTGACGGCGGAGGTCGTCCATCGACGACTCCTCGAAGAGGCCCTCATGGCCGTACCCGGCGTTGGCGACGAGCACGTCGACCGGGCCCAGGTCGCGCTCGGTCTCGTCCACGACCGCGTCCACCGCGTCGTGGTCGGTCACGTCCAGGATGCGGGCGTGCGCGTCACCGGCGAGCGCCTCGAAGGACCGTGCGTCGGCGGGCGTACGCACCGTGCCCACCACCCGGTGACCCGCGGCCAGCGCCGCGCGAGCGAGTGCGCGGCCCAGGCCGGTGCTGACGCCGGTGATCAGGAATGTCTTGGTGTCCGACACAGGAGTTCCCTTCGTACGATGCGAACAGAGGCCGACCGGGGCGCTCGGGCCCGACCGGTCCCGACACGTTCCACTTCAGCACCGGAATCGGCCGCTGATCCGCTTCCGGGAGGTCCGCTTCACCCCGGGGACAGCCGGACCGGGGGACTGCCCGACCGGGGGACTGCCAGTCCCCCTTTCGCGGGCCGTCGGGGCGATCTCGGGCCCTATCGTGAACGGCATGGACCGCAACACAGCTCTCGGTGAGTTCCTCCGCTCCCGGCGGGCACGGATCACCCCGCGCCAGGCGGGCCTGTCCGACGACGGCGGCCCCCGGCGAGTGCCAGGACTGCGCCGCGAGGAGATCGCGCAACTGGCGGGCGTGAGCGTCGACTACTACGTACGCCTGGAACGCGGACGCCGGCTGAACGTCTCCGAGACCGTGCTGGACGCCATCTCCCGCGCGCTGCGCCTCGATCCCGTCGAACGCACCCATCTGTTCCAGCTCGCCGAGCCCGCCGCGGGCAGGCCCCGCCGCACCGCGACGCGTCCGCAGCCGGTCCGCCCCGGCCTGCGCGACCTGCTCCGGATCCTCGAACACACCCCCGCCCTGGTGCTGGGGCGGCGCCTCGACGTACTCGCGTCCAACCAGATGGCACGCGCGCTGCTCACCGACTTCGACGCGCTGCCGCACCGCGAGCGGAACCTGGTGCGGTTCATGTTCCGCGACGAGACCGCCCGCTCGCTGTACACCCACTGGAACACCCACGCCCGGGACATCGTCGCCTCGCTCCGGCGCGATGCCGGGCGCCATCCCGACGATCCGCTTCTTGCCGAGCTGGTCGGCGAACTCTCCATCGCGGATGAGGACTTCCGCCGGTGGTGGGCCGACCAGGACGTGCATCGGCACACGCACGGCAGCAAGCACTTCCACCACCCGGTCGTCGGCCCGCTCACCCTCAACTACGAGTCCCTCACCCTGCCCGCCGACCCGGACCAGCGGCTGAGCGTCTACACCGCCGCGGAAGGCTCCGGATCCGAGGAGGCGCTTCGGCTGCTGGCCGCGTGGATACGACGGCCCGAGACCGTGAACACGTCCGCGTAGGCGCGTGTTCGGCGGCGGGGATCAGTCGGAGGTGGCGGAATCGCGACGGTCGATGATGTCGCGGGCGACGTCGATGATGGGCCGCCCGAGCGTGTAGGCGCGTGAGCGCAGCCGGAGCAGGGCCTGGTCCAGGGGGATGTCCTCGCGGATGGAGAGCATGCCGGTGGCCTGGTGGATCTCGGCGCGGTGGAGGGTGGCGAGGTCGGTGGGGGGATCGTGCTGGGGGTCGGCGCCGGGGAGCATGGCCAGCAGCAGGAAGGTGACGGTGTTGGTGAAGGCCTGGGCGTCGAGCTGTTGTTGGAGGGTGAGCGGGCCGGGTGCGGTGCGGTAGCCGGTGAAGGCGCCGAGCTGGACGGCGCCGATGCCGAGCGGGAAGGCGAAGGCGGCCCGGGCGGGGCCCTGCAGGGCCTCGGGCAGGAACAGCGGCCAGCGGGCGTCGTCCAGTGCGGCCAGGTCGGGGATGCTCAGGGCCCGGCCGTGCTGGATGCAGTCCAGGGTGGGGCCCTCACCGAGGGTGTACTGCAGGTCTTCCAGCAGGGTGCCGAGGTGGTCGTCGGGCGCGTGCCAGATCAGTTCCGGGGCGTGGCGCCCGGCGCCGGCGGAGACGGTGACGCAGGACAGGCCGAGCACCTGCGCGCACCCGTCGGCGGGCAGCAGGCCCAGGCCGGGCGGGCTGCCGAGGATGTCCAGCAGTGCGGTCATGCGCGGGCCGACGGCGAACGGTGGGGAGCTGGACATGCAATCACCGTCTTGGTGAGGGTGGGGCGGGGTCAGGGCCCCACTGGCCGGGCCAACTGCGGTCCCTGGTTCACGGGGCAGACGGGCCGAACTGGGCCGGGTGATCGCGACCGCTGATCACCTCGAGGCACAGGTCGGTCAGCAACAGGTGCCGGCCGCGGGCGCCGTCCCGCAGCCGGGCGAAGGCTTCGTCGGGGGTGAGGGAGAGGCGTTCGGCGAGCATTCCCTTGGCCTGCTCGATCACGATCCGGGTGCCCAGCGCGCCTTCCAGCTGTTCGTTGATGACGGTCTGGTCGCGGATGGTGCGGTACTGCAGGATGCCGATCGTGGCGGCATCGGCCAGGGCCTGGCCCAGCCGCAGTTCCCGCGCATCCAGCGGCAGGGGCTGGACGCGGAAGACGTTCAGCGCACCGATGACGGTCTCCCGCAGCCGTAACGGCATCGCGGCCACCGCGGTGAAACCCCTGTCGACGGCCCACTCGGTGAAGCGCGGCCACAGCTGCTCCGCCTCACCGGTGTCCAGCGCGGTGTCGGGGTTGGGGGTGCCGGTACGGATGCAGTCCCGGCGGGGGCCCTCCTGCCACTCGATCTGCGCCAGTTCCAGGAGCCGGGTGCGTTCGTCGGATGCGGTCGCATCGACCGGGCGGCCCCGGGTGTCCTGCGGGATCACCCCGCCCGCGTTCACCGGCAGGGGACTCGTGGCGCGTTCGGTGAGCGTGTGCGGGAAGTCCATGACATCGCACTCCGCGACCAGGGGGTCGGCGAGTTCGACGAACGTGGAAGTGATCTCCTCCTCACGGGAGACCCGTTCATGTTCAGCGGGCATGACGACTCCCGGTGATCCATTCGTCGGGTTGGCAGGGCTGTCGCCACATGGCGGAGGCCCGGCAGCGGGCCTGACCGGTTCTCGTTTGCTCCTCCTTCAGCCTGGCACCGGAGCGAGTCCGTCGCCAGGTTCCGGCCGAGCCGGGCCCGTTCCGGCCGGCACCCGTTCCTGAAGGAGCCGCGTCGACCTGAAGGAGCCACGTCGAGATGGGTGCCGAGTCGGTTCACGGTGAGGCATGCTGAAGGTACGCATCCTGAGCGGTGCGGAGGGAGGCCCGGTGATAGGCCGTGGAATTCTCCTGGGCGCTCACGCTGCCGCGTGAGCAGAGCAGCGTGCTGCTGGCCGGACGGCTGGCCGGTGCCGCAGTCATCGCCCTGAGCGTCAGCCCGTCGGCGGCGGCGACCATGCGGGAGAACGTTCAGGTGGGTGGCGGTTATCTGGTCGCCCACAGCAACGCCCCCTTCTTCCGGGTACGGCTGGGTGTCCGCGGCACGTTGTGTCAGGTCGACATCACCGACAAGGACTTCGTGCTGGCCGCGTCCCGCAAGTCCGAAGGCCCGCCCGACGATCGGGACGAGCACGCCGCACTACGTCAGCTGATCAGCCGTCAGCTGTCGGTCCGGGCCGACCGGGTCGAGGTCCGGCACAACGCGCACGACGCAGTCCTGCTCCGTTTCCAGATTCCCCTGTTCCAGGGGCAGCCCTGGCCCGGCCCCGAGTTCTAGGCTGAGCCGTGAAGGGACGTACAACGGACGGCCGCCACCTTCCCGGCATCGACGCCCCTCGTCTTGTCGGCCCATGGCCTCCTCCGCACCCCGGAGGGCCTACCACCACGGGTGGGGCAAGCACCGCATCCCCCACCGTCATCCGCCGTCCGCCACACCGGGACAGCGCTCCAGTACGCCACACGGGCGGAGCACCCCATGCCTGACCAACCGGACACCGGCACTCACGAGGACAGCGGTCACTACCCCAGCGACCTTCTCGCCCAGCGCCTGAACCTGATATCCGACTTCGTCGACCAGGCGTGTACCGACTTCCACCGCCATCCCGCGCAGTCCCGGCGCATGCTGCTCGTCTTCACCGCCGTCCTGGGCGGCCTCACCCACGACCTGCAGTCCATCCTCACCCCAGAACTCGACGAGAAGGCCCGGCGCGAGATCGAGGCCGCCGCCACCGCCGAGAACATCACGCTCAGCGAGCACGACCGGGACAGCTCGGCCCGGCTCCTCGCCGGCATCTGGGGCACCGGCGTCACCGAGGGCGTGACCGCACAGAACTGGCAGACCTTCTCCCCCGGCCTGGCTTCCGCCTGCCTCCAAGTCGCCCGCCTGACCGGCCAATACGCCCAGTGGAACCACAGCGCGCGCTGACTTCGTCCGGCTCGGGACCGCCTCGCTCCGGACCGCTTCGCGTCGAGGCTGCCGAAGTGGCCCTATGCCAACTCCCCGCCGCGGAGCCCAGCCGCCGTCTCGCGGCTCTGTTCGGCTCGGCGCCGGTACTCCGCCGCCTCCTGCGGGCGCTCCAGGGCAAGCCGCTCGTACTCATGGGCCAGCGCATCGTGGGTCCTGGCCAGCGCGCGCCCTGTCTGAGTGAAGTGCTCCCGCAATCGGTGTGCCCTGTTCTCCAGGATCGCCTGCTCCTGCTGTTCGGGCCCCTCCGCCACCCGCCGTGCCTCGGATGCGTCCATCTCCCGCCCGATGGCGCGCTGCTCGCGTTCGCCGCGCGCATCCGCCCGACGCAATGCCGCCTCGCTGCGGGTCAACTGCTCCTCGCTGACCTCGACCAGAGCGCGGGCCCGGGCCAGCTTCTCGTACGCGCGTTGCCGATGCGTCGGGGCGTGCCGCACCGTCCCGGACGTCGGACTCTCGAGGGAAGCCTCTCGCTTCGAAAGCTGCGCTTCCCGCTCGTCAGCGGCCTGTTCCCGCTCCTCCGCGGCCCGTTCCCGCTCGTCCGCGGTCAGCTCCCGCTCGTCGGCGACACGCTCGCGATCATCAGCCGCGACATCCCGCCGGTCGGCGGCAGCGGCATCCTCTCGTATCCGCCGTCCGTCCCGGCGCACACCGTCGATGGAGTGGTGCTCTTCATCCGAGCGCTCATTCCCCATACGGCCAGTATGCGCGGTTGAGCACGTGGCATCACTCGTTCGAGCACAGATGTGGTCCACGCCCGGGCCACGGCGAGACGACCGCTCATGCGAAAGGGTGCCTCTCAACGAGAGACACCCTTCTGACCAGCACACACGCTGACCCGCTGCGGTGGGTGTGGGATTTGAACCCACGGTGGCTCGCACCACGACGGTTTTCAAGACCGTTCCCTTAGGCCGCTCGGGCAACCCACCCCGCGCCGTCCACCGGAAACGGAACCGGACGGCGCGGGGACAAGACTAGCGGGTCAGCTGTCGCCCTTGCGCTGGCCCAGCGTCACGTCGACCGTGCGCTCCTTGCCGTCACGCTCGAACGTGATCTTGACCTTGTCGCCCGGCTTGTGGGTCCAGATCTGGCCGATCAGGGTCGGGCCGCTGTCGACCACCATGTCGTCCAGCTTCGTGATGACGTCACCGGGCTTGAGGCCGGCCTTGTCCGCCGGGCCGTTCGGCGTGACCGGCTGCGTGCCGCCCACGCCGTCCTTGGAGATCGTCGCGCCGTTCGTGCCCTCCTGCTGGAGGGAGACCGAGGCGCCGATGACCGGATAGACGGGCTGGCCGGTCTTGATCAGCTGCTGGGCGACCTGCTTGGCCTGGTTGACCGGGATCGCGAAGCCGAGGCCGATGGAGCCGGACTGGCCACCGCCGCCGAGGCCGCCACCGCTCTCGGCGGGCTTGATCGCGGAGTTGATGCCGATGACCGCGCCACGGGAGTCGAGGAGCGGGCCGCCGGAGTTGCCGGGGTTGATCGACGCGTCGGTCTGCAGCGCGCTCATGTACGAGCTCTTGCCGCTCTGCCCGCCGTCGCTGGAGGTCACCGGGCGGTTCTTGGCGCTGACGATGCCGGTGGTGACAGTGTTCGAAAGGCCGAAGGGGGCGCCGATCGCGATGGTCGAGTCGCCGACGGCCACCCGGTCGGAGTTGCCGAGCTTGAGCGGCTGCAGGCCGTCCGGGGCGTTCTTGAGCTTGATGACCGCCACGTCGTAACCCTCGGCGCGGCCGACGACCTCGGCGGCGTACTTCTTGCCGTTCGAGAACGTCACCTGGAGCTTGCCGCCCTCGGCGGCCGACGCCACGACGTGGTTGTTGGTGAGGATGTGGCCCTGCGTGTCGTAGACGAAGCCGGTGCCCGTGCCGCCCTCGCCGCCACCGCTCTGCGCCTCGATCGTCACGACGCTGGGCAGTGCCTTGTTCGCGATGTCGGCGACCGAGCCGGGCTCGCGCTTGAGGTCGGCGGGCGTGTCGGGCGCGGAGACCGTGGTCGAGCTGGTGTCGCTGTCGTTGCGCTCGGCGGCCCAGTAGCCCACGCCGCCGCCGATGCCGCCCGCGAGCAGCGCGGCCGCGAGCACCGCGGCGACCAGGCCGCCGCGCCGGCCGCCGGGCTTCGGCTCCTGCGGGTGGTACGAGGCGCCCCAGCCCGAACCGGAACCGCCGCCCGTGGCGTACGACGGCACGGCGGGCGGCTGCGGGGGCGGCCAGTTCCCGGCGCCGGAACCGCCCTGTGGGGCGGCCTGCGGGGCACCGTGCGGAGCAGTGTCCTGCGGCGCGCCGTACGGAGTGCCCTGCGGCGCACCCTGGGGGGCGCCGTAGGGCGCGCCCTCCGGGGCATGGGCCGCCGGAGCAGCATGACCCGGTGCCTGCTCGGGCGCCGGGGAGGGGGCGTGCGCGGGAGCGGAAGGCGCCTCCTCAGGCCTCTGCTGCCCGGCGGGCGCGGCGGGCCCGGCAGGCGCGGCGGAGTCGGCGGGAACAGCGGGAGCGTCCACCGGCGCAGGGGGCGCGGACGGGGCCTGGGGTACCTCGTTGCCCTCGTTCTCGGTGCTCACAGCTCTTCTCCTCGGTCCATGCTGTCGTTGCGTTCGTTCTCGGTCACGGCCTGGCTGTGCAAACTGTGCTTCTGTCGTCTTCTGTCGTCCGTCGGCGCTTCTGTCGGTGGCCCGTCAGCGCTTCCGTCATCTGTGTCTGCAGTCAGCTTTTCCCATGGGCTGTCAGGGCACCATAAGCCGATCCTGTGTGTCCGGCGCCCCGGGAGGGCGTCTCCCGGCGAGCCTCCGGGTACCCCGTGATGGCACCATGACGCGGTGACCCTCGCACGACAGCACCAGATCCAGGTCGTCGCCCACCGCGGAGCCTCCGAAGATGCTCCCGAGCACACGCTGGCCGCGTACAAGAAGGCGGTCGAGGACGGTGCCGATGCCCTCGAATGCGATGTACGGCTCACCTCCGACGGCCACCTCGTCTGCGTCCACGACCGGCGCGTCAACCGTACGTCGAACGGCCGCGGAGCCGTATCCGCCCTCGAACTGGCCGACCTCGCCGCCCTGGACTTCGGTTCCTGGAAGAAGCACCACGGCGAGGCCGAGGAAGGACCGGACTGGGAGTCCGCCACGGGTGAGGACACCTCGGTCCTCACCCTGGAGCGTCTTCTCGAGCTCGTGGCCGAAAGTAATGCATCGGGCCGCCGTGTGCGGCTCGCCATCGAGACCAAACACCCCACGCGCTGGGCGGGCCAGGTGGAGGAGCGGCTGCTCCTGCTGCTCAAGCGCTTCGGGCTGGACGCGCCGCCCGCCGAGGGCCCCTCGCCGGTGCGCGTCATGAGCTTCTCGGCACGTTCACTGCACCGCGTCCGGGCCGCCTCGCCGACGCTGCCGACCGTTTACCTGATGCAGTTCGTCTCGCCTCGCCACCGTGACGGCCGCCTCCCGGAGGGCGTACGCATCGCTGGTCCGGCCATGCGGATCGTGCGCAACCACCCCTCGTACGTGGCGAAGCTGAAGCGCGCGGGACACCAGGTGCACGTCTGGACGGTGAACGAGCCCGAGGACGTCGAACTCTGCGCCGAACTGGGTGTCGACGCGATCATCACCAACCGCCCGAAGCAAGTTCTGTCCCAGCTGGACCAACTGGGACTCCGTTAACTCCGGTCACAGGGTGTGCCCCGGCGCGTTCGCTCCGTATTCGATCGTTACGAGTGCGTCACCGGACGGGGATTGGCCGGTTTCCGGTCCAGTCCATTGGGGCATCCACACCGTGGCGTGGGGCGAAGGAGGTCTCGGGGGTGGCGTTGGTGGTGGCACGGGAGGTGCCCACGTCGTCGAGCATGGCCGTACCCCATGGCCCTGCGGGCGTGGGGGAAGCAAGGCACCACATGCGCAATCAACTGCGCATGAGCGGGGTGTCCGAGTCGGTCGTCGACGATGCCGTACTGATCCTGTCGGAACTGCTCAGCAACGCCTGCCGGCACGGCAGGCCACTGGGCCGGGGAATGGTCGGGGACGGCGACGTGCGCGTGGCGTGGCACGTCGACAAGTCGGGCCGGCTGACGGTCGAAGTGACGGACGGCGGCGGGCCGACCCGCCCGGTGCCGGCGACTCCGTCGGTGACGGCGCACGGCGGCCGCGGACTGAACATCATCACGGCGCTCTCGGACGCCTGGGGCGTCCGCGACGACGTGCACGGCGAGGTCACCGTGTGGGCCGTCGTACAAGCGGGGCACCACCACGAGGATTTCGCTACGCGCGTCGCCGCGCCGTCGGCGGCCGCGATATCCGAGCTCGCCCTCGTGGACCCCTTCGACGACCTGGACTGAATCCACGAACGGCTAGGCTCGCGCCCGTACGGAAGAGTGCAACAGAGCCGCAGCCGGGAGACACCCAAGATGGCCAAGAAGCGCCCCCAGTCCAAGGGCAAGCAGCAGTCGCAGGTCAAGGTCGGAGCCCGCACCGGCGGCGCTGATGAGAACTATCCGGTCGTCGGCGCCCGCGAACCCTGCCCCTGCGGTTCGGGCCGCCGCTACAAGGCGTGTCACGGCCGGGCGGCCGCGCACGCGGTGACCGAGCTGGTGCAGCGCCCCTTCGAGGGCCTGCCCGGCGAGTGCGACTGGATCGCGCTGCGCGAGCTGGTGCCCGCCGCCACGGTCGAGCTGCCCCTCAAGGGCGGCCTGCCCGACGGCATCCCGTCGGTCTCCCTCGCCACCGTGCTGCCGATGGCCTGGCCCGCGCTGCGCCGCGACGACGGCTCGGTCCTGCTCGGCCTGCAGAACGACACCTCGTCCGGCGACATCAGCCGCGACCTGGCCGACACCCTGCAGCGCGCCCTGGAGGCCGAGCCGGGCACGCCGGTCAAGGGCCGCCGCGCCCCGGCCGACGGGCCGCGGCTCCAGGATCTGCTCGACCCCGAGGGCCGTTTCGAGCCGGTCGTGCACCCCGGCTTCGAGTTCTGGGTGCCGGACGCGGAGAACGCCACGCCGGAGGTGTCCGCCTCCCTGGAGCGGGCGAACGACGCCGCCATCCCGACCGTGAAGCTGACCGGTGTGGACGCCGCGTACTGGTGCGAGACGCCGGAGAAGAACCACCTGCGCTGGGTCATGCCGCACCCCGAGGAGCAGCTCCTGGACGCGCTGGCCCGGCTGCACGCGGCCGGTACGTCGAGCCTCGGCGAGGGCACCCGGCTGGTCGGCTCCTTCCGTGCGCACGGTCTGACCGTGCCGGTGTGGGACCTGCCGAGCGGTGTCACGGCCTCGGACGTCGAGAAGCCCGCGGCGGAGTTCGCCGAGCGGCTCGCGGCGGCGCTCGCCTCGGAGACCCCGCTGACCGCGGACGAGCGCCGGGCGCGCGGTGGCCTCACCAACCGCCAGGTCACGCTCAGCTGACCGCGTGACGGCACGGCACGCTCCGTCCGGCGGCACCTCACCGCCACCCGAGTGCCGTGCCGTACCGACTGACGCACCAGTCAGTCGGTACGGCAGCTAACGGAATGCGTGACTCCAATCACAACTCCCCGTAGCTGTACGTAAATCCCTGTCCGGATAACTGGGATCGAATTTGCCAAGAGCCGATCTCTTGTTACCGTTCAGGTAGCCCGGTTGCTGGTGCATCCCCCGTCGCCAGCAACCGGGCCCTTTCATGTCCGGGGACCGGTCCAGGGCTCAACTGTCCCGCGGGGGCGCCGAGTTGCTCCCCGAGCGCAGCAGCAGCCCGTCCGCCTCGCCCGCCGCGTACTCCGCCACCGCCGAGTACGCCGCCGCATCCCCCGCCGACCGCTCGCGCGGGGTCTCGCACGCTGCGGGTTCGTCCTCCGCCGCCACCTCGCAGTGCATCTGCACGGTGCGCCCACCGGGGCCCATCAGGGTCAGGACGGCGGTCAGCTCCTCGCCGGTGGCATTGCGGTAATAGGTACGCGCCCAGGTGTCGGGGCCCAGTCCGAGCACACAGGTCTGGGCCTCGATGCCGTCGGGCGAGGAGAGTTCGGGGCCGCACCGCGCGGTGGTGGTCGCGCCGGAATCCGTGACCGACGACGACGCGAGGCCGGGCTCCGCCCCGGCGCGCGGCTCCGAAGGAGCGTTCGAAAGGGCGGCTGAGGGGGAGGGGAGGGGCGACTTCGCGTCACCGTCGCCCACCGGCCCCGCGGACGCCCCGGCGAGCGGCAGGAGAACCGTGACGGCCGCGACGCCCAGAAGCATGATCAGGCGGGGTTGCATGAGCCGAAGATAACGACAGTGGGCGCGCAGCCTGCTCGCCGCGCGCCCAATTCCCCTACATCTCGGGCGCGCTCACACCCGTACGAGTGAGGGCGTCGACGACGGCGTCCACGACGGCCTCGACGTCCGGCACCCAGGGCGCGGCCGAGCCGGGCAGCGGCGCACGCTCCCAGCGGACCTGTCCCTGCCCCGTCCCGGAGGGCGGCAGTGCGAGATATCCGCCCTCTCCGTGGAAGCGCAGGGAGCCGGGGACGTAGTCCTTGGCGTAGAGGAGCTCGCCCAACTGGGCCATCGAGTAAGGCGCGACGAGGATGTGCAGTCTGGCTTCGGTGGCGACCACCGGACCGAGCCTGATGCCCGCCTCGTCGAGCGCGGCGAGGGCGCGCACGCCCGCTTGCGCGGGGAGGCTGACGGCGCACGGGGCACGGTCTCCGGTGGCGAGCACGATGGGTGCGCCGGGTCGGTTGGTCCACCACCAGCGGACCATCCGCTCGTCGGTGGTGGCGGCGAGGAGACCGGGGTCGAGGGGATGCGCGCCCGGTACCGCGCAGTCGGGGTCGGGGCAGGCGCACCGGCTGCCGTCACGCCGGTCGAGACCGACTCCCGGCAGGACGGGCCACCGCCATGCGGTCGCGAAGGTCAGAGCCGCGCCGAGCTGTCCGGCGCTCCGGCCGGGCTTCCTTCCGATTCGCCAGGACAGGAGCCTGCGTCGCCTTCCGAGGATCTCGCGCATGAGCGCTCGTTCCTTTCCGTTGCACGCCGGCGTTAGCCGGGGAGACTGCGGGCCACATCACACCATGTGTGGATCACTTCGCTGTACGTACGAGCTGGCACATCTGCACCCAGCCTGCGGCATGGGGAACCACTCTGAACCGAGCGTTGACGTGGCGTGGGGTGGCGGCGCCTGGCGTTTGCCGTCCCGCGATATTGCTTGCCGCCTCCGCCACGGGAGGATGGGGCACGGTCGTCGTGAGTTAGGACGCCCGGGTCCTTCGGCAGGTTCCGGATCTGTCCCAACTGCCCCTGGCCATCACTGAGTACGTACCCAGCGCGACCACTGCAACGCTCTACCGAACAACGTCAGTCGATCCTAATATGCCCTAACCCGGCGCTGTTTTCAGCCATCTTTCCAAGATCTTTCGCGGTTCCCGGAATTCCCCCGAACACCATGAATCCCGGCAGGACAATGCTGGACATCCCCTTACCAGTGCGTGTACATCTGGAGACATAGCTAGCGGCGCATGATGACATGGGGGTTTGCGATGCTTTTGAGCATTACGCACCGGCCGGAAAGCCGTCAGCAATGAACGCCCCGCACCTTCCGAAAGTGGCCGGAATCGATTCCACTGTTCCGCCACCGGCACACACTGTCGCGCCCGCCGCGCAGACCACGCCCTCCGCGGCACACGCGCCGGGCACCTCCGTCCCGAGCGCGCCCGGCGCCGTGATCCAGGACCGGCTCGCCGGCTGGGTCTCCGACCTCACCACGCTGCACGAACTGACCGAGCGGCTCGCCCGCACGGCCACCCTGGACGAAGCCGTGCGCGAACTCCTGCGCGCCGGCGCGTCCCTCGTGGGCGCCCGGCGCGGGCTCGCCGTCATCGAGCCCTCCGACGGCCTCGGCCCCGAGACCACCTTCGGCCTGGGCCTCGGCCGCGCCGAGCTCGGGCACATCGAGACGGTGCCGCGCGGCGCCACCTCGTACGGCAGGATCCTGGACGCCGCCGAGGGCAAGGCGGGCGCCGTGCCGGGCGGGATCGCGCAGCCCGATCTGCTCGCCGACGAGGGCCTCGACCCCCGCCACCGCGAAGTAGCCGCCATCCTCGGGTACGCCGCGAGTTACGCCCTGCCCCTGGCCACCGAGGCGGCGGGCCGGATCGGCGCCGCGGTCTGGCTGTACGACGAGCCCGCCGAACCGGACGAGCGCCGACGCCACGTCGTCGGGCTCTACGCGCGCCAGGCCACCGAGCACGTGGCGCAGCTGCTCGTGCTGGACCGCGCCCGCGCGACCGAGGCCACCCTCCGCGAGGAGCTCATGCCCTCCCGGCTGCCCCGGGTCGCCGGAGTGCAGCTCGCCGCCCGGCACCGCACGGGACCGCGCGGCGGCGGCGACTGGCACGACGCGCTGCCGCTGCCGGACGCGGCGCTCGGCCTCGCGGTCGGCTCCGTCACCGGGTCGGGCCCCAGCGCCGTGGCCGCCATGGGACGCCTGCGCGCCTCCCTGCGGGCGTACGCGGTGATGGAGGGCGAGGACCCCGTCGCCGTCCTGTCCGACCTGGAGCTGCTGCTGCGGCTGACCGAGCCCGCGCGGTCGGCGACGGCACTCTTCGCGTACTGCGAGCCCGCCCTGCGCAAGATCGTCCTGGCCGGTGCCGGGCACAGCCCGCCGCTGATCGTCGGGGAGCGGCGCACGGAGTTCGTGGAGACCTCCCTGTCCGCGCCGCTCGGCATGCTCGCCTGCTGGGAGGCGCCGAGCGTGGAGATCAGCCCGGAGCCCGGAGAAACGGTGCTTCTCTACACCGACGGGCTTCTGCACCGCACCGGCGACCCGATGGACCGGGCCTTCGCGCGGCTGCACGCGGCGGCGGCGAGCGTCCCCAAGGCCATCAGGGACGACCCCGGGGCGATCGCCGACCACGTGCTGCACACCGTCCTGCCGGACGGACTGGACGCCGTGGACAGCGACGAGGACGTGGTGCTGCTGGCGGCGCGCTTCGCGTGAGCGCGGGGCGCGCGCGTGCGGGGCGCCGGGCCCGCATCCCGGTGAGGCGCCGGGCCGCGTCCGTGTGAGGCGCCGGGCACGCTGGGTAAGTGGCCTTCCGGCCCTGGGACCCCTTCCGTACGCCCGTACGATGGAGGACGGCCCAGTGTCGTACATAGGAGGCAGATCGTGTCGGAGGCGCTCAACCCGGCGACCCCGGAAGAGACCGAAGAAGAGCCGATCAAGCAGCGCAAGAACGGCCTGTACCCGGGCGTTTCCGACGAGCTTGCCGAGAGCATGAAGTCCGGCTGGGCCGACACCGAGCTGCACGACCTGCAGCCGATCGCGCAGGCCGAGAACACCGCCGCCCGCCGCGCCGCGCTCTCCGCGCGTTTCCCGGGCGAGCGTCTGGTGATCCCCGCCGGAAACCTGAAGACCCGCTCGAACGACACCGAGTACGCCTTCCGCGCGTCCGTCGAGTACGCCTACCTGACCGGCAACCAGACCGAGGACGGCGTCCTGGTCCTGGAGCCGACCGCCACGGGCCACGACGCGACGATCTACCTGCTGCCCCGCTCCAACCGGGAGAACGGCGAGTTCTGGCTGGACGGCCAGGGCGAGCTCTGGGTCGGCCGCCGCCACTCCCTCACCGAGGCCGGGAAGCTCTACGGCATCCCCGCGTCCGACGTGCGCGAGCTGACCGACAAGCTGCGCGAGGCCACCGGCCCGGTCCGCGTCGTGCGCGGCTACGACGCCGGCGTCGAGGCGGCCCTGACCGACAAGGTCACCGCCGAGCGCGACGAGGAGCTGCGCGTCTTCCTCTCCGAGGCCCGTCTGGTCAAGGACGAGTTCGAGATCGGCGAGCTGCAGAAGGCCTGTGACTCCACCGCTCGCGGCTTCGAGGACGTCGTGAAGGTCCTCGACAAGGCCGAGGCCACCAGCGAGCGCTACATCGAAGGCACGTTCTTCCTGCGCGCCCGCGTCGAGGGCAACGACATCGGCTACGGCTCGATCTGCGCCGCGGGCCCGCACGCCACCACCCTGCACTGGGTGCGCAACGACGGCGCCGTCCGCTCCGGCGAGCTGCTCCTGCTCGACGCCGGTGTGGAGACGCACTCGTACTACACCGCGGACATCACGCGGACGCTGCCGATCAACGGCCGCTTCAACGAGCTCCAGAAGAAGATCTACGACGCCGTGTACGAGGCCCAGGAGGCCGGTATCGCGGCGGTGAAGCCGGGCGGCAAGTTCCGCGACTTCCACGACGCCTCGCAGCGCGTGCTCGCCGAGAAGCTGGTCGAGTGGGGCCTCGTCGAGGGCCCCGTCGAGCGCGTCCTGGAGCTGGGCCTGCAGCGCCGCTGGACGCTGCACGGCACCGGTCACATGCTCGGCATGGACGTCCACGACTGCGCCGTCGCGCGCACCGAGTCGTACGTGGACGGCACACTGGAGCCCGGCATGTGCCTGACGGTCGAGCCCGGTCTGTACTTCCAGGCGGACGACCTGACCGTGCCCGAGGAGTACCGCGGCATCGGCGTCCGGATCGAGGACGACATCCTCGTGACCGCCGACGGCAACAAGAACCTGTCCGCCGCGCTGCCGCGTACGTCGGACGACGTCGAGGCGTGGATGGCGCGGCTCAAGGGCTGAATCCGAGCCAGGTCTGCCTCGTAGTACGGCGAAGGGCCGGTTCTCCCTGGAGGGGGAACCGGCCCTTCGCCGTTCGGTCGCCTCACCGCTCCGCCCGGCGGGGGAAGCCCAGCGCCACCAGAGCCGTCAGCGCGATGCCCGCCGTGGCGACGAAGAGGGCGGCGCGCGTGCCGTCGGCCGTGGCCGCCGCCGAGGCGTCCTCGCCGAGCCCCGCGATGCCGACCAGGACCGCGAGCCCCACCGCGCCGCCGACCTGCTGGGCCGTGGACGCCATGCCCGAGGCGATGCCCTGCTCGTGGCCCGCGATGCCCGCGGAGGCGGCGCCGAACATCAGGGTGTAGCCCGCCCCCTGGCCGAGGCCGAGGATCAGGAAGCCGGGGACCAGTACGGCGTACGAGCCTTCGGCGGACATCGTCGAGGCCACCAGGGCGGTGCCCGCCGCGCCGAGGGCCAGGGCGCCCGTCATGGCGGTGCGGGTGCCGAGACGCGTGGTGATCCGGCCCGCGAGGAGCGAGCCCGCGGTGATCGCCGCCATCGGGACGAGGTAGGCGAGACCGGTGCGCAGGGCGCTGTAGCCGAGCACGTTCTGGAAGTAGAGGGTGAGGAAATAGGCGAGGCTGCCGATCGTCGCCATGAAGAGGAACGTCACTGCCATGCCGGTGCGCAGAGCGCGGCCGCGCAGCAGCCGCAGCGGCATGAGCGGGTCGCGGGTGCGCGCCTCGGTGAGGAGGAACGCGGCGAGCAGGGTCGCGCCCGCCGCCGCCGGGAGGACGACGGTCGCCGACAGCCAGCCCGAATCGGGTCCCTGGACGAGGGCGAAGACCAGTCCGGTGACGCCGAGCGTCGAGGTCAGCGCGCCCGGCAGGTCGATGCGGCGGCCCGCGCGGACCGCGGTGTCCGGGGCGATGAGGCGGACGGCGGCGGCCATCGCGATCAGGGCCGGCGGCACATTGACGTACAGGACCGAGCGCCAGCCGAGGAGCTCGGTGAGGACGCCGCCGAGCAGGGCGCCCACGATGAG
>NZ_LIPN01000410.1 GCF_001418325.1 Streptomyces atriruber
CTCGACACCCGCGTCGCCGCCCCGCTCGGCCCCCACCCGCTGCTCGCCGAGGCGCTGCACGCCCGGCTCGTCCAGGCGGGCTGGCCCGAGCGGCCGCCCGGCGTGAGCGCCCGGCGCAGGCACGGCGTGGTCCTCGCCGCCGCGGGCTCCCGCGACCCGGAGTCGGCCGCCGACACGGAGACCGCGGCCGGGCTGCTCGCCGAACGCCTGGGCGTCCCCGTCGTGCCCGCCTTCGCCGCGCCCACCGCCGCCTGCCCCCGCACGGTGCCGGAAGCGGTCGCGGCGCTGGCCGCGGAGGGGCGCACGCACACCGCGGTCGCCTCCTACTTCACCGCGCCCGGCCGCTTCGCCACGCAGAGCGCGACCGCCGCTCCCTGGATCGCCGCGGCCCCCCTCGGCCCCCACGCGGCACTCGCCCACCTCGTCCTGCACCGCTACGACGAGGCACGCACCGCCCCGGCAGCGGCCCTCCGACGCACCCTCAGCAGCGTCTGACAGAGGCCGAATCCATGAGGCCAGATCCTTGTTTGTCACTGCTTGCGTCTACTGTCGGTGCATGGAAGGCACAGCACCGAACGCGCGATACGAGGCCTACAGCGCCTATGACGAGGCAGCCGCGGAGCGGTGGGCCGCCGAGCCCGACAAGAGGCCGGGGCGCACGGCTTTCCAGCGCGACCGCGCGCGCGTGCTGCACTCCGCCGCGCTGCGCCGCCTCGCGGGAAAGACCCAGGTCGTCACGCCGGGCACCAGGAGCCAGGCCTGGGACGCCAGTGCGCGCACCCGGCTGACGCACTCCCTGGAGTGCGCCCAGGTGGGCCGGGAGCTCGGTGCCGCCCTGGGCTGCGACCCCGACCTGGTGGAGACGGCCTGCCTCTCCCACGACCTCGGCCACCCCCCGTTCGGGCACAACGGCGAGCAGGCGCTGAACGAAGTGGCGCGGGACTGCGGCGGCTTCGAGGGCAACGCCCAGTCGCTCCGGCTCCTCACCCGCATCGAGCCGAAGCGCTTCATCCGCTCCGAGGCCACCGGCGAACTCGTCAGCGTGGGGCTCAACCTCACGCGTGCCGCTCTCGACGCCGCCACCAAGTACCCCTGGCCGGTCGGCGCCCACCCCACCGACCCGGCGTCCGCCAAGTTCGGTGTCTACGAAGACGACCGCCCCGTCTTCGACTGGGTCCGCAAAGAGGCGCCGGGCCAGCGCACCTGCTTCGAGGCGCAGGTCATGGACTGGTCCGACGACGTCGCGTACTCGGTCCACGACTTCGAGGACGGCCTGCACGCCGGGCACATCGATCCGAACGCGCTGCACGCCGAGCCCGAGCGCCAGGACATCTACGCCGTGGCGCTGGGTCGGTACGTCCCCGAGGACACCGACCCCGAAGAGCTCGCCCAGGCCCTCGACCGCCTCCTGGACCAGGAGTGGTGGCCGCACGGGTACGACGGATCGGCCGTCGCCCAGGCCCGGTTGAAGGACGCCACCAGCCAGCTCATCGGCCGCTTCTGCCTGGCCGCGGAGACGGCCACCCGCGCGCGGTACGGCAAGGGCCCTCTCACGCGGTACGCCGCCGAGCTCGTCGTTCCCCGCACGGCGCGGCACGAATGCGCGGTCCTCAAGGCCGTGGCCGATCGCTATGTGATGCAGCGCCCCGCCCAGGAGCGGCTCCGCGCGGACCAGCGCATCGTCGTCGCCGAGCTCGCCGAGGCCCTCACCGTCCGCGCCCCCGACGGACTCGACCCGCAGTTCCGCGCGCTGTACGACGCGGCGCCCGACGACCGCGCCGCGCAGCGCGTCGTGATCGACCAGATCGCGTCCCTCACGGACGCCGCGGCCCGCGCCCTGCACACCCGGCTGACGGCGAGGCCCTGACATGAGGTGCTGACAAATCGAGAGCAAATGACCATGGAAAGGCCATGGAAGGACCCTGGAGCGACCACAGGGTGTGACGTGATGTGGCCAGTTGGGGGCGGGCCCCCTTCCCCCATCACGCTGCGTGCGGGACGCTCCCAGTGGCGGCAAGCCCAGTTGGCAAGTGTGGCAAGACTGTGTTCTTCCGGGGGACGCCCCCGGTACCCCGGGCAAGGAGGCATCAAGTGGTCGACGCGGATCAGACGTTCGTCATTGTCGGAGGAGGGCTGGCCGGCGCCAAGGCGGCCGAGACGCTCCGCTCCGAAGGGTTCACCGGCCGGGTGATCCTCATCGGTGACGAGCGTGACCACCCCTACGAGCGCCCGCCCCTGTCCAAGGGATACCTCCTGGGCAAGGAGGACCGCGACAGCGTCTTCGTCCACGAGCCGGGGTGGTACGCGCAGGCCGACGTCGAGCTGCACCTGGGCCAGACCGTCGTCGCCATCGACCGCAAGGCGAAGGCCGTCCGCCTGGGCGACGGAGCCGTCATCCGCTACGACAAGCTCCTGCTGGTCACCGGCGCCGAGCCGCGCCGCCTGGAGGTCCCCGGCACCGACCTCGCCGGCGTCCACCACCTGCGCCGCCTCGCGCACGCCGACCGCCTCCGGCACGTCCTGGCCTCCCTCGGCAGGGACAACGGCCACCTGGTGATCGCGGGCGCGGGTTGGATCGGCCTGGAGATCGCGGCGGCCGCCCGGGAGTACGGCGCGGAGGTCACCGTCGTCGAGTCCGAGCAGACCCCGCTGCACGCCGTCCTCGGCCCCGAGGTCGGCCAGATGTTCGCCGACCTGCACGCCGAGCACGGCGTCCGCTTCCACTTCGGCGCGCGGCTCACCGAGATCGCCGGCCAGGACGGCATGGTCCTCGCCGCCCGCACGGACGACGGCGAGGAGCACCCGGCGCACGACGTCCTCGCGGCCATCGGCGCGGCCCCCCGCACGGCCCTCGCCGAGTCCGCGGGCCTGGACCTGGTCGACCGCGCCGACGGCGGCGGCATCGCCGTGGACGCGTCGCTGCGCACCTCCGACCCCGACATCTACGCGGCGGGTGACGTGGCCGCCGTCCACCACGCGCTCTTCGACGCGCGGCTGCGCGTCGAGCACTGGGCAAACGCCCTGAACGGCGGCCCCGCCGCCGCCCGCGCGATGCTCGGCCAGGACGTCACGTACGACCGCGTGCCGTACTTCTTCTCCGACCAGTACGACGTCGGCCTGGAGTACTCGGGCTGGGCGCCCCCGGGCTCGTACGACCAAGTGGTGCTGCGCGGCGATGCCGGAAAGCGCGAGTTCATCGCCTTCTGGCTGCGCGACGGGCAGGTCCTCGCGGGCATGAACGTGAATGTGTGGGACGTCACGGACCCCATCCAGCAGCTGATCCGGCAGGGCGCACGGCCCGACCCCGACGCCCTCGCCGACCCGTCGACCCCCCTGGCGTCGCTCCTGGGGTGACCGGCCGGGCGGGAGTGTCACAGGGGAGCCGTAGTATTCCTACGTGGCAGGCAGGATCAATGACGAAGACGTGAAGGCGGTTCGGGACGCGGTCCCGATCGACGCCGTGGTCTCCGACTACCTCCAGCTGCGCAACGCGGGAGGCGGAAACCTCAAGGGCCTGTGCCCCTTCCACGACGAGAAGTCCCCGTCCTTCCAGGTCAGCCCGAGCAAGGGTCTCTTCCACTGCTTCGGCTGCCAGGAAGGCGGCGACACGATCGCCTTCGTGATGAAGATCGACCACCTCACGTTCTCGGAGACGGTCGAGCGCCTCGCCGCCCAGGCGGGCATCACGCTGCGCTACGAAGAGGGTGGGTACAACCCCGCGCACCAGCGCGGCGAGCGGATCCGCCTCGTCGAGGCCCACAAGATCGCCGCGCAGTTCTACGTGGACCAGCTGGAGAGCCCCGAGGCCGAGATCGGCCGGAAGTTCCTCGCCGAGCGCGGCTTCGACCAGGCGGCGGCCGCGCACTTCGGCGTGGGCTACAGCCCGGCCGGCTGGGACCACCTCACCCGCTTCCTGCGCGGCAAGGGCTTCACCGACAAGGAGCTCACCCTCTCCGGCCTCTCCCAGGAGGGCCGCCGCGGCCCCATCGACCGCTTCCGCGGCCGCCTCATGTGGCCGATCCGCGACATCGGCGGCGACGTGGTCGGCTTCGGCGCCCGCAAGCTCCGCGACGACGACAACGGCCCCAAGTACCTGAACACGCCCGAGACGGCGATCTACAAGAAGTCCCAGGTCCTCTACGGCATCGACCTCGCCAAGAAGGACATCGCCAAGTCCAGCCGCGCCGTCGTCGTCGAGGGCTACACGGACGTGATGGCCTGCCACCTCGCCGGCATCACCACTGCCATCGCGACCTGCGGCACGGCCTTCGGCGGCGACCACATCAAGATCCTCCGCCGCCTCCTGATGGACAACGGCTCGGCGCGGGTGATCTTCACCTTCGACGGTGACGCGGCGGGCCAGAAGGCCGCCCTGCGCGCCTTCGAGGACGACCAGAAGTTCGCCGCCGAGACGTACATCGCGATCGCCCCCGACGGCATGGACCCCTGCGACCTGCGCCTCGCCAAGGGCGACACGGCAGTCGCCGACCTCGTCGAACCGCGCACGCCGCTCTTCGAGTTCGCGCTGCGCCAGATCGTCGCGCGGTACGACCTGGAGACCCCCGCCGGCCGCGCGTCCGCCCTGGACGAGGCCGCCCCCGTGGTGGCCCGCATCAAGAACAGCGGCGCGCAGCACGAGGTCGCCGTGCAGCTCGCCGGAATGCTCGGCATCCTCGACACGCAGTTCGTCGTGAAGCGCGTCGCCCAGCTGGCCCGCTGGGCCCGCGACCGCGGCGGCCGGGGCCCCGCCCCCGCTGCCCAGCGCTCCTCCCCGGCGTACGAGGCCGCGCCGCAGGGCTTCAGCGGCCCCGCGCTCAACCTGCGCAGCCCCGCCCACCGCACCGAGCGCGAACTGATCAAACTGGCTCTGCAGTACCCGCAGTTGGTCTCCCCGGCCTTCGATGCGTACGGCCCGGACGAGTTCACCGCCCCGCCCTACGCCGCGGTGCGTCGCGCCATCGAGGAGGCGGGCGGCGCGGAGTACGGCGCACAGGACCCGCAGGAATACCTCGTACGCGTCCGTGATGCCGCCCCCGACGACGCGGTCCGCTCGATGGTCACCGAGCTCGCCGTCGAGGCGATCCTGCGCAAGACCGTCGACGAGATGTACGCGGGCATCCAGCTGGTGCAGGTCCGGCTGCGCGCCGTCGAC
>NZ_LIPN01000411.1 GCF_001418325.1 Streptomyces atriruber
GACGAGGCCGGGGAGGGTGGATCCGGCAGGGGCGGACTGGACGGTGTGCGTGGCCTGAGCCGCGTGGCCCGCGTGGGTGGAGGTGGAGTGGGTGGTGCGGGTGGAGTCGTGCGCGATCGGAGAATGCATCTCTTCGCTTCTTCGCTCTCGTTCGGGGGGGGTGGACGCGTACGGGGATCGCGACGGACCCCTATATGCGCCACCTGCAGAGCGAGTTGAGGGCGGCCCTGCCACCGCCCGGGTCCCTTCCCCGCGCGACGCCCAGGGGGCGCGCCGCCGAGGCACGCACCGCATGCACGACCGGTGCGGTGGTGGGCACGAGCGCGAGGAGACGTACGAACGACTGCGCGACGGAACCGGAACCAGAACCGGAACCAGGCCCTGAACCGAGCTCGTGGCAGTGACCGGGAGAAGCGGGCGCGTCGGCCACCTGGAACGTCGACGGCGCGTGCGGCCCTTCCTGGCCGTGGTGATGGCCGCCGGAGCACACGAGCACCGCGGCGAGCAGCAGGACGTACAACAGATTGCGGACAAAGAGCCGAGGCAGCACAGATCCTCCGCGCGACAACTGCCCGGCGGTGGCACGCATGCGGGACGCGCAGCGCTGACACCCATGGCCGGGACGAGGACAGACCGGTCGGGGAACCGTTCGGTCTAGATGCGCAGGATCGTGGAGTCGGCCGCGTGCGCTATCGGCACGACGAAGTCGCGGCCCGCGACGCGCTGGGCGCCCGCGGCCACGGGCGCACCGGCCTGCCGCGCCGCACCCAGCGGCGAGAGGCAGGGCAGGTCGACGTCGGGCCCCTGCGGGGGCTGACCCAGGGCGCACTCCTCGACGGTGTGCGACTGGGGGTGGTCGTGCCGATGGCTTCCCGGCGCCGCGGCGACGGCGGAAGCGTCACCGCCCACGATGGCGTCGGACGCGGTGGGCGCGCCGGCCACGAGATGCGCCGCCACGGCACCGCTCCCGGCCCCGATGTGACGACTCGTCGCCTCGGGGCTGGCCGCATGCGCGAACACCAGCCCGAAAAGGAAGAGACCCAGCCCCACGACCCGCAACAGAGCCGCCGTCGAGCGGCTCCCGCGCGTACCGAAAGGAGACCAGGCCGTCATCACCCCGTGATCGTAGCCCGGCGACAAGGTGCTCGCGGCTTCCGACGTCCAACACGGCTGAAGATCGACGGTCTTGGAGGCATCCCGCCGCGTCAACCCGCGCCCGGCAGAGCCCGTTCGAGGAGGACCTCCGCCGCCGCTCGCGCGTACCGGCCGTAGTCCGCGTCGTCCAGCACCATGGCGCGACTGGCCGCCCCGTCCGCGAGCGTGACCAGCTGTTCGGCGAGTGCGGCGGGCTCCCGGCAGCCCAGCTCCGTCACCAGCGCGGCGACCAGTCGAACCATCCGGATCTTCTGCTCGCGCGCATAGGAGTGGACCGAGCTCTCCGGGTCGGGGAACTCGGCGGCGGCATCGATGAACGGACAGCCGCGCACCGGAGCCGCGTCCACCGCGGGCTGGTCGAACAGTCGCAGGATCCGCTCCCGCGGGGGGATGTCCTCGCGGGTCAGCACACCCTCCAGGGTGGCACCGGACGACGCGAGGCTCTCCAGGTGGGCGAGGACCAGGTCGTTCTTGGTCCGGAAGTGCGCGTAGAGCGTGCGCTTGGACACCGGCGCCCGGTCCGCGACCTGTTCCATGCCGGTCGCGTTGATCCCCTGGGACGCGAAGAGCTGGGCGGCGGCGGCCAGAATGCGCTCCCGCCCTCCACGTCCCCGCTGCTGAGGTGCGGTGGTCGTCGTAGCCATGACGCAAGTATACGTCTGCGTTTACTTCAGAGAGGGCGACCCGTTACGATCCCCCTCAAGTAAACGTTTCCGTTTACTTCCGTCCTCACTAAGGAGTGCGCCATGAGAAGCCGAGTCCCCACCGAACCGACCGACGCCACCGAACTGAGCGGCTGCGCCGAGAAGCTGATACGCGGCCGCCACGCGACCCGCGCGTTCCGTCCGGAGCCCGTCCCCGCGGACACGATGCGCGCGATCCTCTCCCTGGCAGGCGCCGCGCCCTCCAACTCCAATACGCAGCCCTGGCAGGTGGAGGTCGTGAGCGGCGCGGCGCGCGAGCGCCTGGCGACGGCCCTGCAGACGGCCCATGCCGAGCGGCGCACCTCGGTGGACCTCCCGTACTCCGAGGAGATGTACACGCAAGTGCACCGGGCGCGCCGGGCCGCGCTCGGCGCCGAGCTGTACGGCACGCTGGGCATCGCGCCCGACGACCACGCGGCACGCGCGGCCTACGACGCGGAGAGCCTGCGCTTCTACGGCGCACCGCACGCCGCGTTCCTCTTCGTCGACGGCGACGGCACGGCGCGGTCGGCCGCCGACGTCGGCGCCTACATGCAGACCCTGCTCCTGGCGATGACCGCGTACGGCGTGGACAGCTGCCCGCAGGGACTGCTCAGCTTCTACGCCGACACCGTCCGGCACGAACTCGGCGTCACCGGAGGCAGACTGCTCGTGGGCATCTCGTTCGGTTACGCCGACGAGAGCGCGCCCGTGAACCGAGTGACGACCGGACGCGCCGCCCTGGACGCGACCACGACCTTCCACAACTAGGCAGCAACCAGGCGGCGGCAAGGCGGCAAGCAGGCGACCGCATCGCGGCACTCGGCTTCCCTCCGCACACGAGGCCTTCGCTGCCGCAATGTCAATACTGCCCGTACGGCACCGCCCCCACCTTGAGGAGACGGGGCCCGAGGCCCGCGAGTGCGCACGGGTATCGCAGCTCGCGTCCACCCACGTTCAGGAGCCCATGGGAACCCGCAGCACCTGTCCGGGAGTGATTTTGTCGGGGTCGCTTATCTGGTCCAGGTTGGCACGCTGAATGCGTTTGTACAGAGACACGTCTCCGTAATACGTCTTAGCCAGCCCCGACAAGGTATCTCCCTTGACCACCTTGTGCTCACGGTAACCGTGGTAGCCAGTAACAATGCGCGGCCCGTACAGGACAGGAACCGTCATCACATTGATCTCACTGCCGTCCTTGGGGCTTTTCTCGAAGACTTGGACGAGCAGTTGGTCGGTCTTAAAACTGGTACGACCTACGTTTGCCTGAACCTGAAATTGACCGACCTCTCCTGCACCGCCTCCGGCATTGAAGTGACCGGTCACTTCCTCGTGGCCGTCGCTGACGCGGTAGTGCAACGTGGCCTCATGCCCGGTGCCGACACCGGCTATGAGGACCGGTGTGCCGACGAGGTCGAGCTTTCGGGGTTGATCGATGCGGTTGCTCATAATCCCTCCAGAACTTCCGTGGGACCTGGGACGCGCTTCCACCCAACTACCGTCTCGCACGCCAGTCCGCGCAACGCGCCGGGCATCCCGACGCTGAAGAGCCATACCGGACGGATGCCCAGCAGTACGCCGTCAAGACGAACGAAGTCCTTCGCCTCGGGCAGCCATGCCTGGCTGTGGATCGCGCTCCCAAGCACGAACGCCTCGTATGCGGGCGCTGCCTGGACCTCCCTCATCGCGCGTACGTCGACGTGCAGTTCCGCAGCACTGAGACGCATGCCGATACGTTGTGCGCTATCCCGGGTCGAGCCGTGCGCGGTGGCGTACCCGACCCATACATGCATGCCCTCACCTCGAAGGAATGTGGATCCCTGAACTCACAGGCTGCCTGGGGCACATCGACGCGGCCCTCCGTACCCGTCAGTTTCGGATGAAGCGTCCGCGGTCCGTGTTCGGCTACCGAATCCTTCATCGTTGCTCCTCCCCTCCGGCTTCCTGAGGCCAGCCTGTCGCTGCGCACGGTCCGCGCTCCGGAGGGCGACGTGGCGTGCGGCGAACCAGTCGCCATGAGGTCATCGGCGGTGGGGAGCGTGCTCGCCGGATTCAGAGATCACCATTGCCGCTGTCATGTGCGACCACACGGCGGATGTTCGCCATCCCCTGCGCCAGAGTTCCGTGCTCCGCATCACCGTTCGCTGCGCGGCGTCAGGCCGTGTGCGATGTCGTCTCATAGGGGCTTGGCACCGGAAAATAGCTCTGCAGGAATGGGCTCAGCACAGACTGCTGGGTCAACGCGTCTCCTGCTCCGGAGACGGTGTCATTGAGGCAGAAGACCTGCCGGTCCCTCCTTTCCAGTAAAGCGCCCAGGCGCGTGGCCAGCGCCGGATGGGAGAGATCAACGTAGGCGTACCGCAACCGGCCCGGAACGGCGCGAGCCGTGTGAAAGGCGTAGTAGTGGTACAGGGACGAGACGATGGCCAGGTCATCGACGCTGCGCACCCGGTGGCTCGCAGTGGACCGGTACGCGTCCGTGAAGTTCTTCTCGATCTCGTAGAGCACGTCGCGCCTGAGTGCGTGCGGCGTGTGCTTCATCTTGCAGCTGATCACTGTGCCGAAGGCGACCTCGATGAGGACGCGGACGTTCTTGCCCGCGGCTGCGACAGGTGCGTCCTCATGACACGGCGGGCCGGGCGCAACGAGTGCTGTCGAGGGGAAGAACTTCGTCAGCCCGTTGGCGAAGAAGAAGTCTTGCGGTGTGGTGGGCCTCCCGAGAAAGACATCGTCGTTGAGGTACAGGAAGTGCTCGGACAAGCCGTCGATGTGGTGCAGTTGACTTTCGATGGCATGCGAGTTGAACGTGGGAAGCCAGCTCGCATCGGAAAAGATCTGCTTGTGGTTGATGACACGGAGGCCGGTGGCGTGAACGTCGAGCCAGGACGGCGTCTGTTCATCGGTGACCAGATAGATGGTGCGTACCCAGGGTGCGTACTGGCTCAAGGAACGCAGTGAGTAACGCAGTTCGCCGCGATCGAGGTAGCGCGCCGCATTCGCGGCCTCCTCGTGATAGCCCTGCCCGGTGCAGGCCGCCCGGCGGCGCTGCCATTCCGGGTCGCTGCCGTCGACCCACGTGTAGACGACGTCCACCGGAAAGCGGATGTCCTCGGGACCGGGGCGGGCGAACTCCTTGCGGGTGCGGACGGCAGGGAGGGGACGGGCACCTGAGGCCATCCAGGTGAACAACGAGTCTGACGCGTGAACCGGGATGTCGGTGCGCGGTACCTGAACAGCTCGGCGGTTGGGGCGCGGCGCCAGCAGTCGCGTCTCGTCCGCTGTCCAGAATTCGACGTCGCATCCGTACTTCGGCCCGAGTGTCATGCGCCCCTGCGGATCGCTGTAGTACCAGGTCGTTCGGATGACATCGGACCGTGCCAGCCTTCGCCACGCGCCGCGTCGGAACCCCGGGCTGGTGGCCCGTCGTTTCCGCCAACGAGCATCAGGCGCGCAGACGTATCCCGGCTCTGATCTGCATGCTTGCGCGAGGGCCTGGAGGGCTGTCTCCCGGTGATCGGCGTCGACGGCAACCACGGTCGACGTGTGGCTGTTTCCACGAACGCGGAAGTAGTCCAGTCCGAAGGCGTCGAAGGCCTGGCATACCGACCTGGCATTGGCCTCTCGCGCCTGCAGGGGGGACAAGTCCTCCCGCACCAACGTCGCCTTGGGCACGCCTCGCACCAAGCGCACCGAACGGTGCGGACCCGCAACCATGTCAGAGCGCGTGTGCGCCAGCCAGGCTGCGCGTGATCGACCCGCCAGGCGGCGGACGGACGGAGCGAAAGCGGCGTACTGCTTCAAGCGGTCGCGGGCAGCGATGGAAAGGTGGGCCACGACCATCCGCCTGATGGGACCGGGGGTGATCAGGCGGTACAGACGCAGCAGGCCCGAGAGCTCATGACTGGGGTCCATGGCCTTCCTTTGCGGGGCGCTGTGCGGCGGCATCGGTGGTTCGAGACGTGCCACGGTGCCCATGGAGGTCTCCTCACGTATCAGGCGCGGCGGCTCCTCACCGTTCCCCTCGCCCTCTCGCCATTCACTGTCCCGCCAGAGGGAGTCCGCAGCCTGGGCTGAGTTGCCCCGGAACGGGGCCCAAACGCAGAGCCGAGCGGCTCCATTCGCGGCCGGCCAGGCCGAGTTCAGGGCCGTTTGTCCGACCAGCGCGGTTCGATTCGTGCCCATGCACGCTCCCACTCCGCCATCCGTCGGTGGCCGGACACGACGCGTACGGCCAGCCAAGAGCCCCCGCTCACCACCCAGATCGCGAAGGCCACCCCGCTTCCCGCGGCGATCGCGGTGGTCCACTGGTCGTCTTCGGTCGGCGGAGCCGTCGTGAGGTGCCCGCGGGCGTCGAGCCAGACGTCGGTCCTGCTGCCTTTGCTGGTCCCTGCCTCGATTTTCACCTCGGCCGTGTGCACGGTGCCTGCGGGGTCGGTCCAGCGCACCTCGACCGGATGCCTCATCCGAGAACTGAAACGGTCGGCCGACGGGGCGTCCTCGGTCAGGGTGCCCTGTACGACGCGGTTGTCGGCCCGTTGCCGTTCGGCTTCGGCATGCCGGCTGTCGTACGAGGCGGATCCGGCGAACGCCCCGGCCACGGGGGCGACGACCAGCACCGCCGTCCCCAGCAGAAGTACGGTCCAGGCTTCCACGGCATCACTGCGGCGCCTGAGCGGGTTTCTCCGCCATCGCCAACCCACCGGGTGAACGCGGCTGTGCGGCAGGGTGCCCATGGCGTCACTACCAGTCCCATGCGGGGTGCCGAACCCGCCCCGGCGGAACCCGCCCCGAGGCGATGAGCACTCTGGTGGTCATGGGGATCCGCCTTCTTCTCAGAGTTTGCGCAGCCATTCGTCGGCCACGCCCCGCATGGCCTGGTCGCTCGGCTGCAGGTGGGAGTCGTCCATGCGGTAGCTGAGCTGGTCGACCACAGCGACGACGCCGTCGATCTCACGCGTCATGTGCAGTGCGATGGGAACCTCGCTGCGGCGCTCCAACTGTCCGACGAGGGTCACCACTCCCTCGCATACCTCGACGGTGATGGTCCGAGGCGACAGCCACAGAGTCCGGACCAGGACCTGTTCGATCACCTCATGGCGGATGCTGTCGTCGGGACGCAGAAACATCTGCAGCAGATCACGCCGGGTGACGATGCCGACGAGTCGGTCCTCGTCATCGATGACGGGGAGCCTTTCCACCCGGTGCTCCGCCATCCGGCGGGCCCCCTCGGCAATGGTCTGCTCGGCGTGGACGCATATGGGAGGTGTCGACATGAGCTGTCCCGCCGTTCGCGCCGTGCTCTTGGAACGGTCCTTGCGTGCGACGGAATGTTGCTTGAGGAGCCGGAACCGGCGAGAAGGCGCATAAGAGCCAGGGGCCTCGGCCTCTCGCACCAGCAGGTCCGTCTCGGAAATCACGCCGATGACCTTCTCGTCGGAGTCGATCACGGGCAGTCCGCTGATGCAGTGCTCGGACAGTAGTCGCGCCACCTCCTTGAAGGGCGTGCCGCGCTGAGCACTGATGACGTCGCTGATCATCACCGAGCCGATCTTGCTGTGCTTCATTTTCCGTCTCCTCTCAGCGCAGTCGGCGCAGGTACGGATCCCGGGTCGTCCGCGCCAGCAGCCGTACGCGCACGTCGAGCGTTGTGATGCCGCCCGGTCCTGCCAGGACGGGGTTGAAATCGGCTTCGGCGAGCTGCGGCAGGTCACAGGCCATGCGGGACAGCCTGTACAGCAGCTGCTCCAAGCCTTCGAGGTCCACCGGCCCACGGCCGCCGTGCCCGAAGAGGAGCGGCGCACAGCGCGGCGCGGTGATCAGGTCATGGATGTCGAGGTCGGTGAGCGGAGCCAGGCGGGCCGCGTGGTCCGCGAGCACTTCGGTGGCCGTACCGCCGAGGCCGAACAGGACCAGCGGACCGAAGACCTCGTCCTGTACGACACCGGCGAACAACTCGGTGCCGCGCTCGGCGAGCGGCTGGACCACCACCCCGGTCAGCAGGCCCGTGAACCGGGTCTCCAGGTCCCGGAAAGCCGCGCGCACCTGGCTCTCCCCCTGGAGGTCGAGGTGCACGGCGCCCTGCTCGCTCTTGTGCAGCAGCCCGGGCCAGTGCGCCTTCAGCACGATCCGGCCGTCAGGACCCCGCAGCCGGTCGGCCGCCTGGACCGCGTCGTCCTCGGTCTCGGCCCAGGCCCAGGGCAGCTGCGGGATCCCGTAGCAGGACAGGAGTTCGGCGCAGTCGCGCGGCTCCAGCCAGCCCCCGTCCGGGTGCCGGGCCAGCCAGCTCTCGACCACGGTGCGGGCACGTGGTGTCTCCACACCGGCGAGTTCTGGGACGCTTCCGGGCGGGCGGGCCAGCCACTGGGCGCGGCGGACGGCATGGGCCAGCGCACCCGCGGCGGTCTGCGGATCGGCGTAGGACGGAACGGCGCCGGCTCCCTCGGTCGACAACAGCCGTACAGGCAGGGCCTGGTCGAGCCGCACCGCAGCGACCGTCCTGGGGCGGCCGGGGGTGTCGGTGAGCGCTCGGACGAGGTCGTCACCGGTCGCGGCGGCGACCGCGGTGGGGACAAGGACCACCAGGACGGCGTCGATGCCCGGGTCGCGGGCGAGCAGGTCCACGCACCTCTTGAGCTCCGTCTCGCTGACCGCGGCCGTGGCGTCGACCGGATTGACGGCCGAAGCTCCCATGGGCAGCACGGCACGCAGCGCGTCGACGAGATCGGCGGAGAGCGGGGGCAGGGCGAGCCCGGCTTCGGCGCAGGCGTCCGCCGCGAGGACGCCCGCGCCGCCCGCGTTGGTGACGATGCCGATGCGGCTTCCGGCAGGCAGCGGCTGGGCGTGCATGAGGGCGGCGGCCGAAAGGAGTTCACTGACGCTGTGGGTCGCGGTGATGCCTGCCTGCGTGAACAGGGCCTGGCGCGTCATGGTTCGCGTGGCGGCCGCGGAGGTGTGCGACGCGGCGGCCCGCCGGCCGGCCGCGGTACGTCCTGCGTCGACGGTGAGGACCGGCATGCTCCGGGACACACGCCGTGCCGTGCGCGAGAACGCCCGGGGGTTCCCGAAGGATTCCAGGTGCAGCAGCGCCAGGTCCGTGGTGCCGTCGTGCTCCCACCACTGGAGCAGGTCGTTGCCGCTGACGTCGTACTTGTCGCCGAGCGAGACGAAGCTGGAGACGCCGAGGCCCAGCCGCGTCAGGCCGTCGAGCAGGGCGATTCCCACGCCTCCGGACTGCACGGCGATGCCGACCGTACCCGCCCGCGGATGCCGGGCGGCGAAGGTCGAATCGAGCGACAGCTGCTTGTCGGTGTTGGCGATGCCGAGGCAGTTCGGGCCGACCAGTCGCATTCCGTAGCGTCGGCAGGTGGCCAGGAGGGCGGCGGACTGGCCGGCGTCCAGTCCCGCCGTGACCACCACGAGCGCGCGCACGCCCGCTTTGCCGCAGTCCTCGGCCGTGTCCGGCAGTGCCGCGGCAGGAACCGCGAGGACGGCCAGGTCGGGGACCAGGGGCAGCGCGGCGACGGAAGGGTAGGCGGGCACGTGCATCAGTGAGGACACGCTCGGGTTGACGGCGAAGAGCTGCCGGGTGAAGCTGCCGGTGCACAGATTGCGCAGCACCGCCCGGCCGACGGAGCCGGGCTTGCGGCCCGCACCGACGACAGCGATCGACTGGGGGCGCAGGAGCGGTTCGAGGCTTGCCACATCGGCAGCGAGGCCGCGTGCCTCGACCGCCGTCAGATAAGTTTCGTTCTCCGCCAGCTGGATGACACAGCGCAGTTCAGGGCCGTCGAAGTGACGGGTGGTGCGCAGGCCGAGGTCGGCGAAGACCTTCAGCACCTCGTGGTTCTCGGCAAGTGCGTCGGCGGTGAACGTCTCGATGCCGTCGGCACGGGCGGCAGACACGAGATGCTCCAGGAGCAGGGTCCCGATCCCTCGGTGGTGGAGACCCTCGGCGACCGCGAGTGAGATCTCGGCGGCAGTGGCTTCGCCGACTGTCTCGTACTCAGCCAGGCCGATGATCTGTCCCTTGGTTTCAGCGAGCAGCGCGCGGTATCCGGGGCGGGGTGGAGCACAGGCGCGATCGGCAGCTTGTTCCGCGGCCCGTCGGCTGACGACGAAGAACCGCAGCCGGAGGTTCTCCGGCGACATCTCCTCGTACAGTCCCCGTAGTTGCGCGTGATCGCCGGGCCGGGTGGTCCGGATGCAGACGGTCGTACCATCGGCGAGCAGGGCGTGGGCCGGGGGCCGGTTGCGCTCGTCGTCCGTCATGTCGGGCCTCCCGTGTCAGGTTGACGCTACGAGCATCGGGCTCCGCGGACCGCGGGCCCAGGGGCCGACCGGTCGTTGGCCCGGGCCGACCGGCCCAAAGTGCCGGGCCGGGCAGCGACTCGCCGAGTTCGGCCTCGGGCGAGGCAGGCGTCGCGGCGCAAGCCGTGCGGCGGCTATCGCCGACCGGCAGGGACTCGGTTACCGGCACCCGCAGGCGGTCGCGGACCTCGGTGAGCAGCCGATGGCTGAGGAAGCAACCGCCGACCGGACAGACGGTGCGAGGGTCAGGTGGAATGCGGCGGCGAGCGCGGGGACGTCTTCGCCGAGGAAGCCGTCGGCGACGGTGGTCTGGGTGCGCCGGGCCTCTCGGTCGTCGGTGGCAATGGGCTCATCGGTGAGATTGCGGCTGGTGACGACGAGCGGGCGGGCGAGTTCGCGGAGCATCAGGTGGTGCAGCCCGGTGGTGGGCAGAAACAGAGAGACCCGCACTGCCTGCTGGTCAGTCGCGTCACACACCAGCCGGTGGCCTCCGCCCGCAGCTCGCCCCGGGAGAGCTGCGGCCCGCATGCGGGGCAGGCGAGTGGTTCGGCGTGGAACCGCCGGTCGTCGGGACCCTCGTACTCCGACGCGCAGTCCGCACAGAGCGGGAAGTGCCGCGTCGTGGTGCGTGCCCGCGGTCGTACGGCAGGTCTTCG
>NZ_LIPN01000412.1:0-288 GCF_001418325.1 Streptomyces atriruber
GTATTTGGTGGGTGTGGGGGTGGGGCCTGAGGTGCGGGTTGCTGTGGTGGGTGAGCGGTCCGTGTCTTTGGTGGTGTCGTTGTTGGCGGTGTCGTTGGCGGGGGGTGTGTTCGTTCCGGTGGATGCGGGTCATCCGGCGGAGCGGGTTGGGTTTGTGCTGGGGGATGTGGGCCCGTCGGTGGTGGTGTGCTCGTTGGCGTCGCGGGGTGTGGTGCCTGGGGGTTTCGCGGGTCGGGTGGTGGTGGTGGACGACCCGGTGGTGGCGGCGGAGATCGGGGCGTGTGGGGC
>NZ_LIPN01000412.1:353-24134 GCF_001418325.1 Streptomyces atriruber
CCGGCACCCCCAAGGGCGTCGTCGTCACCCACGCCGGGCTGCGGAACCTCGCGCGGGCCCAGATCGACCGCTTCGGTGTGCGGGCGGACTCGCGCGTCCTGCAGTTCGCCTCGCTCGGGTTCGACGCGGCCATCTCCGAACTGTGCATGGCGCTGCTCTCGGGCGGCACACTGGTCCTCGCCACGGCGGACGAACTGCCGCCGCGCGTATCGCTGGCCGCCGCCCTGCGGGCGTCGCACGCGACCCACGTGACCGTGCCGCCGAGTGTCCTCGCGGCCGAGGACTCCCTGCCGGACGCCCTCGAAACCCTCGTGGTGGCCGGTGAGGCCTGCCCGCCGGGCCTGGTCGACCGGTGGTCGTCCGGCAGGCGCATGGTCAACGCGTACGGACCCACGGAGACGACGGTCTGCGCCGCGATGAGCGAGCCGCTGGCGCCGGGACGCGACATCGTGCCGCTGGGACGCCCGATGGCGAACATGCGGGCCTTCGTCCTGGACGAGTTCCTGCTGCCCGTGCCGCCAGGCGTGACCGGCGAGCTGTACGTGACCGGCGCGGGACTCGCCCGCGGCTACCTGGCGCGCCCGGCGCTGTCCGCGCAACGCTTCGTCGCCTGCCCGTTCGGCGCGGGCGAGCGGATGTACCGCACCGGCGACGTGGCCCGGTGGACCGACGAGGGCGAGCTCGTCTTCGTGGGCCGCGCCGACGACCAGATCAAGATCCACGGACACCGCATCGAGCCGGGCGAGATCGAGGCCGTACTGGCCGCGCATCCGGACGTCGCACAGGCCGTGGTCGTCGCGCGCCGCGACGGCCCCGACGACGCCCACCGTCTGATCGCGTACGTCGTCACCGGCAACGGGGCGCTGCCCGGCGCCTCCGACCCCCACGGGGAACCCGGCACCGGCACGTCCGGAGCTCCGGAACTCCCCGCATACGTACGCGACCGGCTGCCGGAGTACCTGGTCCCGACGGCGTTCGTCCCGCTGGAGCGGCTGCCGCTGACCCCCAACGGGAAGGTGGACCGGGCCGCGCTGCCCGCCCCCGACTTCGCGGGTCGGGCCACGGGGCGCGAGCCGCGCACGGCGGCCGAGCGCACCCTGTGTGAGCTGTTCGCCGAGGTGCTGGGACTGGAACGGGTCGGCGTCGAGGACAGCTTCTTCGAGCTGGGCGGCGACTCGATCAGCTCGATGCAGCTGGCCTCGCGGGCGCGCAGGGCCGGGCTCGTGCTGACGCCCCGGCAGGTGTTCGAGGAGAAGACCCCCGAACGCCTCGCGGAGGTCGCGGAGACCGCCGAACCGGAGGCCGTGCCCGACGACATCGGCGTCGGCGCGGTGCCCTGGACCCCCGTGATGCACGCGCTGGGCGAGCGGGCCACCAGCCCCGGATTCGCGCAGTGGGTGGTGGTCGGCGCCCCGGCCGGGCTCGGCCTCGACGTCCTGGCCACGGGCCTCGCCGCCGTCCTCGACACGCACGACATGCTGCGCGCCCGCACTGTCCCCGGCGAGCCCACGCTCGTCGTCGCCGAACCGGGCTCGGTCGACGCGACGGCGCTGGTGACCCGCGTCGACGCGACAGCCGCCGCGGCCGAATCGCTCGACGAGGTCGCGGCCGGGGCGGCACAAGAGGCCGCGCAGCGGCTCGACCCGTCCGCTGGAACAATGGCCCGCGCGACATGGGTCGACGCGGGCCCCGGGCGCACCGGACGCCTCATCCTCGTGGTGCACCACCTGGTGGTGGACGGCGTGTCGTGGCGCGTCCTCGTCCCCGACCTGCGGGCGGCGTGCGAAGCGGCGGCCGCGGGAGGCACACCACGCCTGGAGCCCGTCGGAACGTCGTTCCGTCGTTGGGCGGAACTGCTGGCCGCTCAGGCGGTCGATGAACGCCGGGTCGCCGAGGCCGAGGACTGGCTGGCCCTCCTGGGTGATAAGCAACAGGTGGTCGCCACACGCCAGTTGGACCCCGCCGTCGACACCGTAGGCACCCTGCGTCACCGCTCGTGGACCGTGCCGCCCGAGCACGCGGCCACCCTCGTGGGCCGCACTCCGGCCGCCTACCACTGCGGCGTCGACGACGTGCTCCTGGCGGCCCTCGCGGGCGCGGTCGCGCACTGGCGGCCCGACACCGCCACCGGGCTGCTGCTCGACATCGAGGGGCACGGACGCCAGCCGCTCGACGGCGCCGACCTGTTACGGACCGTGGGCTGGTTCACGAGCGCCCACCCGGTGCGGCTGGAGGTGACCGGCACCGACCTGGACGGCGCTATGGCCGGTGGCGGGGCTGCCGGTACGTTGGTGAAGGCCGTCAAGGAGCAAGTGAGGGCGGTGCCCGGCGACGGACTCGGCCATGAACTGCTGCGCCACCTGAACCCCGCGACACGGACCGGGTTCGAGGCCGCACCGGCGGCACAGATCGGCTTCAACTACCTCGGCCGGTTCGCTGTCGGCGGAGGCCGTGCCGCGGGCCCGCCCGGCCCCTGGGAGATGGCCGGCGACACCGCGATCGGCGGCTCGGTCGACCCGGACATGCCCGCCACCCACGCACTGGACGCCGGTGCGGTGGTCCGGGACACCGCCGAAGGCCCCGCACTGACGATCACCCTGAGCTGGGCGAGCCGGCTGCTGGAGGAAGCCGACGCCGACCGGCTCGGCAGGACCTGGCTGGACATGCTGGCCGGCCTGGCGGACCACACCGCCGACCCCACGGCAGGCGGACACACCCCATCCGACTTCCACCTCCTCAACCTCGCACAACACCAGATCGAGGAACTCGAAGCCGGATTCGCCGGCGAGAAGCCATGACCGACAGGCACCAGCCGTTGTGAGGAGACAGAGCGATGACGACCCGATCCCGATCCCTCGTCGAGGACGTGTGGCCCCTCTCGCCGCTGCAGGAGGGGATGCTCTTCCACGCCTCCTACGACGACCAGGGCCCGGACGTCTACACCGTGCAGTCGACGCTCGACGTGGCCGGTCCCGTGGACACGGAACGGCTGCGGGCATCGTGGGAGGCGCTGCTGGCCCGGCACGCGGCGCTGCGGGCCTGCTTCCGCCCGGTGACCGGCGCCCGCATGGTCCAGGTGATCCCCCGTGAGGTCGCGCTGCCCTGGGGCGAGGCGGACGTCAGCGGGCTCGTGGAGTCCGAGGCGCTCGCCGAGATCGGCCGGCTCGCGGCACGGGAGCGCTCGCGGCGGTTCGACCTCGCCGTCCCCCCGCTGCTGCGGCTCCTGCTCGTGCGCCTCGGCGACCGGCGGCACCGGCTCGTCGTGACGTTCCATCACATCCTCATGGACGGCTGGTCGATGCCGGTCCTCCTCAACGAGCTCTCCCAGGTGTACGCGGCGGGCGGCGACACCTCCGTGCTGGGGCGCGGGGCACCCTACGGCGAGTACGTGGCGTGGCTCGGCCGCCAGGACAAGGACGCGGCACGCGCGGCCTGGCGCGAACAGCTGGCCGGGGCCGACGGATCGACGCTCGTCGCGCCGAAGGACCCGGGCCGCGCCCCGGTGCTGCCCGACCACGTCCTCACCGACCTTCCGGAGGAACTCACCGGCGCACTGGCCGAGTTGGCTCGCGCCCACGGGCTGACGGTGAACACCCTGGTGCAGGGCGCGTGGGCCCTGGTCCTCGCCCGCCTCGCCGGACGCACGGACGTCGTCTTCGGCGCGACTGTCGCGGGCCGCCCCGCCGACCTGCCGGGCGTGGAGTCGATGATCGGCCTGTTCATCAACACCCTGCCGGTCCGCGTACGCCTCGACGGGGCGCAGCCCGTCGCCGAACTCCTCGCGGGGCTGCAGGAAGCCCAGTCGGGGCTCATCGCCCACCAGCACGTCGGGCTCGCCGAGGTGCAGAAACTCGCCGGGCCCGGCGCGGTCTTCGACACGCTCGTCCTCTACGAGAACTACCCGCTCCCGCCCGCCGGTCCCGAGCCCGGGCCCGACGATGTGACGATCAGGCCCGCGGGGGCGTCGCGCGACGCCTCGCACTATCCGCTCACCCTGGTCGCCGTCCCGGGCGGCGACCGCATGCGCTTCAAGCTGGACTACCGGCCCGACCTGTTCGACCGGGCCGCCGCGGAGGCCGTCGTCCAGCGGTTCGTGCGCGTCCTCCAACAGGTCACGGCCGACCCGTCGGCCCGCGTGGGCGACATCGACGTACTGGAAGAGGCGGAGCGGTCCGCGGTGACCGAGCGCTGGAACGCGACCGGACAGCCGCTGTCGGCCGGATCGGTCGTCGAAGCGTTCGAGGCGCGGGCCCGCAGGGCACCGGACACGGCCGCCGTCCGCTGCGGCGCGGACACCTTGACGTACGGCGAGCTCGAACAGCGGGCGAACCGGCTCGCCCGCCACCTGGCCGGACTCGGCGTCGGCCGGGAACGCCGGGTGGGCCTCTGCCTGCCGCGCGGCACCGACATGATCGTGGCGGAGCTCGCGGTGTGGAAGGCGGGCGGCGCCTTCGTCCCGCTGGACCCCGACCACCCGGCCGACCGGCTGGCCCACCTGATCGCCGACAGCGGCGCCGACGTCGTCCTGGCCACCGGCGGCGCCCTCGCCGGAGTGCCCGTGGGCGCCGCCCGCGTGGTGCGCCTCGACGAGCCGGAGACCGCCCGGACGATCGCGGAGCAGCCGGGCGAGCCGCTGGGCGTGCCGGTCGGCGCCGACCAACTCGCTTACGTCATCTACACATCGGGCTCGACGGGCCGCCCCAAGGGCGTCGCCCTCGCCCACCGGGGCGTGCTGAACCTGGCCGAGGCGATGCGGCCCGCGCTGGACCTGCGCGACGGCGTCGTGATGCTGCAGTTCGCCGCCTTCAGCTTCGACGGGGCGGTCCTCGACGTGGCCGTCACCCTCGCGGCCGGCGGCACCCTGGCCATCGCCTCCGCCGAGGAGCGCACGGAACCCGACGCGCTCGCGGGCATGATCCGCTCGACCGGCGTCGAGGCGGCAAGCGTCGTGCCGTCGGTGCTGCGCACGCTGGACCCCGAGGCGGTCGCGGGCGTACGGAACTGGGTCCTCGGCGGCGAGTGGCTGACCGCCGACCTCGCGAGCCGCTGGATCGGCCGGGCACGGGTGTGGAACACCTACGGCCCCACCGAGGCCACCGTGATGGCGACGGTGGGCCGGGTCGACGAGGGCATCAAGCCGGTGGACGCCCCGCCCGCCATCGGGCGCCCGCTGGGCAACATGCGGACCTACGTCCTCGACGGCTTCCTGCGCCCGGTGCCGCCGGGCGTGAGCGGCGAACTGTACGTCGCGGGGCCGGGGGTGGCCCGAGGGTACGTCGGGCGGCCCGATCTGACGGCGGAGCGGTTCGTGGCCTGCCCGTTCGGCGAGGGCGGCCGCATGTACCGCACCGGCGACCTGGCCCGCTGGACCGCGGAGGGACAGCTGTCGTTCGCGGGCCGCGCGGACGAGCAGGTGAAGCTGCGCGGCTTCCGCATCGAACCCGGCGAGGTCGAGGCCGTCCTGGCCGCGCACCCGTCCGTGAGCGAGACCGCGGTGATCGCCCGCGAGGACCTGCCGGGCGACAAGCGCCTCGTGGCGTACGTCGTCCCGGCGGTGAACGGTGGGCCCGACGAGGCGGCGCGCCACGGCCTCGACACCGAAGCCCCGCGAGACCCCGACACCGAGGCCCTGCCCGTCCTCGACACCGAAGCCCTGCTCGCCTTCACCGCCACCCGGCTCCCCGAGTACATGGTCCCGTCGACGACGGTCGTCCTCGACGCCCTGCCGCTCACCGTCAACGGAAAGCTCGACCGCTCCGCGCTGCCCGCCCCCGAGCTGGCCGTCCCCGGCGGCCGGGCCCCGCGAACACCCGTCGAGACCGTCCTGTGCGACCTGTTCGCGGAGGTGCTCGGCACCGAACGGGCAGGCGCCGAGGACTCGTTCTTCGCGCTCGGCGGCGATTCGATCTCGTCGATGATGCTGGTGTCCGGCGCCCGCCGCGCGGGCCTCGCGATCACCGCGCGCCAGGTCTTCGAGCACCGCACCCCGGCAGCCCTCGCGCTCGTCGCGGTCCCGTCGCGGGCCACGACTGCGGGCGGCGGCGACTCCGGCACCGGAGAGGTGCCCCTCACCCCGGTGATGCACGAACTGCTCGACCGGGTCGGCGCCGAGGCGGCGGGCCGGGTCGTCCAGACCGCCGTGGTCGAGGCACCCGCGGGCCTGCGCGCCGACACCCTGGCCGACGCGGTGCGCGCGGTGGTCGACCACCACGACGTGCTGCGGGCCCGCCTCGAGACCGAACCGGCGCGGCGCCTGGTGGTGTCCGGGCCCGGCACCGTACCCGCAGGGTCGTTCGTACGCCGTTACGACGCGACCGGCACGGCCCCCGAGGACCTCCCGCAGATCATCGCGGAGGAGACCCGCGCCGCGGTGGCGCGGCTCGACCCGCGGGCCGGAGTCATGCTCCAGGCGGTCTGGCTCGACCTGGGCCCGGACGTCGCGGGGCGGCTCGTCCTGGTCGTCGACCACCTCGTGATGGACGCCGTGTCGTGGCGGATCCTGCTGCCCGACCTGGAGCAGGCCTGCGCCGCGACGGCTGCGGGCCGCACACCCGAACCGGAGCCCGTGCCCACGTCGTTCCGGCACTGGGCCCGCGCCCTCGCGGAACAGGCGGCGAGCGCGGAGCGGACGGCGGAACTCGACGCGTGGACGCAGCTGATCGAGGGACCCGACCCGCAGCTCACCGCGCTGCCCCTGGACCCGGCGCTCGACCTCGCCGACACGCTGCGGCGGGCATCGGTGACCGTCCCCGCCCCCGTCACGTCCGCACTCCTGACGGGCGTCCCGGAAGCGTTCCACGCGGGCGTCGACGACGTACTGCTGACCGGACTCGCCGCGGCCGTCGCCGAGTGGTGCGACGGGGGCGCGCCCGACGGCGGCTTCCTCGTGGACGTGGAGGGCCACGGCCGGGTCGCCCTGTCCGAGACCATGGACCTCTCGCGGACGGTCGGCTGGTTCACCGACACCCATCCCGTGCGGCTCGACGTGGGAAAGCCCGACTTCGAGGACTTCCGGGAAGGCGGCCCGGACGCGGGGCTCGCCGTCAAGCGCGTGAAGGAACAGCTGCGCGCGGTGCCCGGCGACGGCCTCGGCCATGGCCTGCTGCGCCACCTCAACCCCGAGACCGCCGCCGCACTCGCCGCCCTGCCCACGGCCCGGATCGGCTTCACCTACCTCGGCCGCATCCCGTCCGCAGCGGCGGACGGAGCCGCCGACGCACCGCCGAGCGAGGGTCAGGGCCCCGCGAGCACCCCTGCGGACGGCCGGTTCCCGGTCGCCCATCCGCTGGAGCTCGCCTGCGTCGTCCACGACGGCCCCGACGGGCCCCGGCTCACCCTGAGCCTGGACTGGCCCCACCGCCTGCTCGACGAGACGGCCGCCCGTGCCCTGGTCGAGGGCTGGGCCGCCATGCTGAGCGGCCTTGCCGCACACGTCGAGGAGCCCACGGCGGGCGGCCACACCCCCTCCGACTTCCCGCTGGTCGCCCTCGACCAGCCGCAGATCGACAAGCTGGAGACCGCGGCCCCGGACCTGGTCGACATCTGGCCGCTGTCACCCCTCCAGGAAGGCCTCCTCTTCCACGCCCTGTTCGACCGGCAGAGCACCGACGTCTACGTCGAGCAGATGATCGTCGGCCTGGAAGGGCCGCTCGACGCGGCGCGCCTGCGCGCCTCCTGGCAGGCGCTCCTGGACCGGCACGCCAGCCTGCGGGTGGGCTTCCGCCAGGTGGCGGGCTCCGGACAGTCCGTGCAGGTCGTCGCGGACCGGGCGACGCTGCCATGGCGCGAGGCGGACCTCTCCGGGCTCGACGAGGACGCGGCGTGGGAGGAGTCCGAGCGGCTCGGCAGGGAGGACCGTGCCAAGGGCTTCGACCTGGCGAAACCGCCGCTGGTGAAGGTGCTCCTGGCCAAGACGGCCGAGGACCGCTACCGCATGATGGTGACGCTCCATCACATCGTGCTCGACGGTTGGTCGTTGCCCGTCCTGCGGCGCGAGCTGTGGGCCTGCTACGAAGCGGGCGGCACCGCGGCGGGACTGCCCCCGGTGACCCCCTACCGCGACTACCTGTCCTGGCTGGCACGGCAGGACAAGGACGCGGCGCAGGAGGCCTGGCGCGCGGAGCTGGCCGGTGTGGACGAGCCGACGCAGGTCGTGCCCATGGCGCCGGGCGCGGTCGCCGCGACAGATCCGGACGCCGCGTCCGGCGAGGTCTTCGCCGTGGCGGGACCGGTGCTCGACCGCAGGCTCGGCGAGCTGGCCCGCGCCCACGGCGTCACGCTGAACACCGTCGTCCAGACCGCCTGGGCCCTGGTCGTGGGACAGTTGGCCGGACGCCAGGACGTCGTGTTCGGCGCCTCCGTGGCCGGTCGTCCCGCCGACCTGCCCGGCATGGAGAACATGCTCGGCCTGTTCATCAACACCGTCCCGGTACGGGTGCGGTTCGCCCCGGCACGGACCGTCGCCGAGGTCCTCGCGGAGGTCCAGGGCCGCCAGTCCGCCCTGATGGACCACCAGTACCTGAGCCTGGGCGACATCCAGCGCGTCGCGGGCCGCGGAGCGACGTTCGACACCCTCATGGCGTTCGAGAGCTTCCCCACCGGGACCGACCCGGCCACGGAGGACGACGGGAGCACCCGCGAGCCGGGCCCCGCCGGTGTGGAACTCACCGAAGCGGGCATGCGCGAGTCGATCAACTATCCACTCGGCCTGGTGGTGGACCCCCTCAACGGCCTGCGGATGCGGCTGACCTACCGCCCGGACGCCTTCGACGAGCAGACCGCCCAGGCCCTCCTGGACCGGCTCCTGCGGGCGCTGCGGCAGATGGCCGCGGACCCCGGGGCGCCCGTCGGCAGGCTGCAGCTCTCCGACGCCACGGATCGCTCCCGCGTCCTGGAGGAGTGGAACGCCACAGCCGTGTCCCACCCGGACACCTTGGTCCCCGGACTGTTCGCCGCGCACGCGCAGAACTCGCCCGACGTGGTGGCGGTGCGGTGTGGTGTGGAGGCTGTGTCGTACGGGGAGTTGGAGGTGCGGGCGAATCGGCTGGCGCGGCGGTTGGTGTGTGCGGGGGTGGGTTTTGAGTCCCGGGTGGGGCTGTGTCTGCCGCGTGGGGTGGGCATGGTGGTCGCGGAGTTGGCGGTGTGGAAGGCGGGGGGTGCGTTCGTTCCGCTGGATCCGGAGTATCCGGCCGACCGGTTGTCGTTCATGGTGGGCGACAGTGGTGCGCGGGTCGTGGTGGGTGTGGGGGAGAGTCTGGCCGAGGTGTCGGTCGGTGATGCGCGAGTGGTGTTGCTGGACGAGGACGGCACGGTCTCCGCGGAGTCCGATGCTTCTCTCGGAGTGCGGCTGTCCCCGGATCAACTTGCCTATGTGATCTATACGTCGGGTTCGACGGGTCGTCCCAAGGGTGTGGCTGTTGCGCATGGTGGCGTGGCGAATCTGGCGGCGGCGATGCGTCCGGTGCTGGGTGTGGGTGTGGGTGTCACCGTCCTGCAGTTCGCGTCGTTCAGTTTCGACGCGGCGGTGCTGGACGTGGCCGTGACACTGTCCGGTGGGGGCACGTTGGCGGTTGCTTCGGCTGGAGAGCGGGCGGAGCCTGCCGCGCTGGCGGACATGATCGAGGCAGCCGGTGTCACCACGGCCAGCGTCGTGCCCTCCCTGCTCACCATGCTCGATCCCGGCTCCGTGACCGGAGTGGAGAACTGGATCCTCGGCGCGGAACTCATGACCGCGGGCCTCGCGAGCCGGTGGACGACACAGGCGCGGGTGTGGAACACCTACGGGCCCACCGAAGCCACCGTCATGGCCACCGCGGGGCCCGTCGACGAGAACATCAGGTCGCAGGACAGGCCGCCCGCGATCGGGCGTCCGTTGGACAACGTACGGACGTATGTCCTGGATGGTTTTCTGCATCCGGTTCCGGTGGGTGCGACGGGGGAGTTGTACGTCGCCGGGCCGGGGGTGGCCCGTGGTTATGTGGGGCGGCCCGGTGTGACGGCGGAGCGTTTTGTGGCGTGTCCGTTTGCGGGTGGCGGGGAGCGGATGTACCGGACGGGGGATCTGGCTCGGTGGGCGGCTGACGGGCAGTTGTCGTTCGTGGGGCGTGCGGATGAGCAGGTGAAGGTGCGGGGCTTCCGGGTGGAGCCGGGGGAGGTCGAGGCGGCGTTGGCGGCGCATCCCGGGGTGCGGCAGGCCGTGGTGATCGCTCGTGAGGACCGGCCCGGCGACAAACGCCTCGTCGGATACGTCGTGCCCGAGACCCCGGATCTGGAGATCCAGTCCGTGCACGACCACCTGGCGAAGGCGCTGCCCGACTACATGCGGCCCGCATCCGTCGTCATCCTGGAGACGATGCCGCTGACGAGCAACGGCAAGGTCGACCGCGGGGCCCTGCCCCGACCCGACTTCGCCGGGCGCATCTCGGGCCGCGAGCCGGAGACCGAGCTCGAAGCGACCCTGTGCGCGCTGTTCGCCGAAGTCCTCGGCCTGGAACGGGTGGGCGTCGACAACAACTTCTTCGACCTGGGCGGTGACTCGGGCCTGGCGATGCGCCTCGCCGCGCGGATCCGCGAGGAGCTCGGCAGCGAGCTGAGCATGCGACGGTTCTTCGGCGAGTCCACGCCGCTCGGCGTGGCCAGGATGCTGACGTCCAAGGAGCTCCCGGAGCTGCGGCCCGTCGACCACCCCGACGACATACCCGTCACCGCGGGCCAGTTGCGCACCTGGCGGCTCGCCGGGGCCAACCCCGGCTCCGCGGCCCAGCGGGTGTCGATCGCGCTGCGCCTGGGCGGCAGGCTCGACAGGGCGGCGCTGGCGGCCGCGCTGGGAGACGTCGCGGCGCGGCACGACATCCTGCGCACGGTCTTCGTCGGCACGGACGGGGAACCCGGCCGTACCGGCACCGGTGCCGACACGGACAACTCCGCCGCCACTGCCGACGTACACCAGTGCGTCCTGGAGCCCGATGTCGACGCCGCCCGGCCCGCGCTGCCCGTGACCACGGCCACCGAGGAGGAGCTGCCGCGGCTGCTCGCCGACCACGCGGGGCACGAGTTCGACCTCGCCCGTGAGACGCCGTGGACGGCACGCCTGTTCGCGCTCGCGGAGACCGAACACGTACTGCTCCTCGTCGTGCACCGCATCGCCACGGACGACGCGTCACTGATCGTCCTGCTCCGTGACCTGGCGGCCGCGTACGGCGCGCGCAGGGAAGGGCGCGCACCCGAACGGGCGCCGCTGCCCCTGCAGTTCGCCGACTACGCCCTCTGGGAGCAGGAGATGCTCCGCGACGAGGAGGACCGCGACAGCCTGATCGGCGAGCAGTTCGCCCACTGGAAGAAGGCCCTCGCGGACGCCGCCGCCGAGCAGCCGCTCCCGGCCGACAGGCCGCGGCCCCCGCTGCCGTCCCACCGCGCCGACGAGGTGCCGCTGGCCCTCGACAGTGCCACGCACGTCCGGCTGACCGAGATCGCGGAGGCCGACGGCGCGACCTTCTTCATGGTGGTGCAGGCCGCGCTCGCGCTGCTCCTCGCCGGGCTCGGCGCGGGCACCGACCTCAGCCTCGGCACGGTGCTGCCGCGCCGGGACGAGGAAGGAGACCTGGACGGCGTCGTCGGGCCGTTCGCCGACCCGCTGGTCCTGCGCACGGATGCCTCGGGCGACCCGACGTACCGCGAACTGCTCCGCCGCGCGCGGGACACCTATCAGCGCGCGGTCCAGAACCCGGACGTCCCCTTCGGGCGGCTCGTCGACACCCTGGGGCTGCCCGTGGAGCAGCGGCACCCCGTGTTCCAGGTGGTCCTGGAGATCCTCAGCGACTCCGCCGAGATGTGGGAGTCGCCGGAACTGCCGGGCCTGCGCACCACCCGGCTGCCCGTGGGCACCCCGGCCACCCAGGCCGACCTCGTGGTCGGCCTCACCGAACGGCACGGCTCGGACAGCGGCCCGGACGGAGTCGACGGCGCGATCCGGTACGCCGCCGAACTGTTCGACCGTGCCACCGCAGCCGCGCTCGCCCAGCGGCTCGCCCGCGTCCTCCAGCAGGTGGCGGACGACCCGGAACTGAAGCTGAGCCAGGTGGAACTCCTCCTGGACGAGGCCGAGCGCCGACAGGCCCTCCAGAGCGTCGGCGCCACAGCGGCGCCGATCCCGGACGGCACCGTCGTCGAGCTGCTCGCCGAACAGGCCGCACTGGCCCCCGACGCCGTCGCCGTCATGGACCACGACGGGCTGCTCACCCACGGCGCGCTGGACGCCGCGTCCGCCCGGCTGGCCCGGCGCCTCGCCGAGCACGGCATCGGCGCGGAGGACGTGGTGGTCCTCGCGCTGCCGCCCGCCTCGGGGCTCGTCGTCGCGCTTCTGGGCGTGCTCAGGTCAGGCGCCGCCTGCCTGATCGCCGACCCGAACCGGCCCATGGAGGACGTGGCGTCCTGCCTCCGCCAGGTCACGCCCGCCGCCCTCGTCTGTGCGACGGCCATGGCGCCGCTCCTCGGGGACGGCGTGACGGTGCCCGTCCTGCTGCTCGACGACCCGAGGCTCGCCGCCACCAACGGCGCCTCCCCGCAGGCCGGTTCACCGATCGCGGCACCCCTGCCGCGGCAGGCGGCGCTCGTCCTCGGAACCTCGGCGCCCGACAGCGCCGACGGCACCGTCACGGGCGCCGTCGTCGAACACCGGACGCTCGTCGACCACACGGTGCACCACCAGCACGCCGCCCCCACGCACCACGGGGTGACGTTCCTCGACGTACGCGCCCCGGTCTCCGCACTGGTGACCCCGCTGCTCTCCGCCCTGTGCACGGGCGGCGGCGTCCGGCTCGGCACCCCCGGGGAGGACGCGACACCGGCCGCGGGGCCGGGCGGAGCGCAACGTCTGGTCACCTCGCGCGAGTTGCTGCCCGGTACGGCCGAACGAGCCACCGGGGAAGCACCGTTCGCCGAGGTGACGGTGGTCGACCACGGGGGAACCGCGACCGTCGACGACATCCGGGCCTGGTCGGCCGCCCATCCGCGGGCCACCCTGGTCAGCGCCCACGGCACGGCGGAGACCGGGGGCCCCTGGCTCGACCACCGGACGGGGCCGGGCGAGACCCCGCCCGACCGGGCCCCGGCCGGCACGCCCGTGCCCAACACGCGCGCCTACGTCCTGGACGACTATCTGCGCCCGGTCCCGCCGGGCGGCACGGGCGACCTGTACGTCGCCGGTTCGTCGCTCGCGCGGGGCTACGCGGAGGCGTCCGGGCTCACCGGCGAACGCTTCGTCGCCTGCCCCTTCGGAGCCGACGGCGAGCGGATGCTGCGCACCGGCGAACGCGCGCGGCGGACCGCCGACGGTCTGCTCACCCTCCACGGCAGGGGACCGGGCGGAACCCGGGCGGCCGGGCGGCGCGCGGGCGGCGACCACGGCGACCTGGAGATGCTGCTGCCGCTGCGGCCCAAGGGCGGCCTTCCGCCGCTGTTCTGCATGCACACCGGTACGGGGCTGAGCTGGGCGTACGCGGCGCTGCTGCGGCACCTGCCGCAGGACCGGCCGGTGTACGGCGTGCAGGCCCGCGGACTCGCCGAACCGGAGCCGCTGCCGCAGAGCCTGGCGGAGATGGCGGCCGACTACGCCCAGCAGATCAGGACCGTCCAGCCCGAGGGCCCGTACCACCTGCTGGGCTGGTCCCTTGGCGGCCTCATCGCTCAGGCGGTCGCCACCCACCTGCAGGAGCAGGGCGAGCAGGTCCGACTCCTCGCGGTGATCGACGGCTATCCCGAGGGCTTCGGCGGCGCCCAGTACAGCAACGTCCAGCCCGAGGCGGGCCGGGACGACACGTCCGCGCCGCGGGCGAGCGATCTGGGACTGCCGCCCGACGAGAACATCGGCGAGGACATGGACGAGGGACTCAGGGCGAACATGCGCCAGGTCATCGACAACGTGGGACGGCTCACGCCGCGCCACACGCCGCGCCGATTCGACGGCGACCTGCTGCTCTTCGTCGCGGCCGAGGACCGGCCCGCGGACACCCCGGCGGCGGTGTCGGGCGAGAGCTGGCGGCCCTACGTGACCGGCGACATCGAGTCCCACGAAATCGCCGCCAGCCACTACACGATGCTGCAGCCCGCGCCTTCGGCACGGATCGGAGGTGTCATCGCGGACAGGCTCCGGTCCGCGGCCGACACCGGAAAGGAGTAGGCGAACGGAATTCCTGGCACGGCGGACCGCGGCGCTCCAGGAATCGTGAATTGCTACGGATTTCGCGGACGGGGACGGAAAAGGGTGCGGTGCTGTCCCCGTCGCGCGGAAAGGGCGAAAGGGCCCCTGAATGTCGAAGGCAGTGAGCACCTCCGCGCACACCCGCCGGGACGGGGTGGAACCCGTGCCGGAACTCGTCGAACTCGGCGCGCACGACCCACTCGTCGAACTGGACACCGGCGGGCGTTCCCCGAGCCGCCACTGGCTCGCGACCGGCTACGACGAGGTGCGGGCCATCCTCGGCGACGACCGGTTCAGCATGCTGCCGCCCGACGACGGCAGGGGCGGCGGGAAGCCGCCGATCGAGGTCGGCAACCTGCGTCAGTACGACCCGCCGGACCACACGCGGCTGCGCAGGATGCTCACCCCCGAGTTCACCATGCGGCGGATCCGCAGGCTCGAACCCTTCATCGAGGAGATCGTCGAGCACTGCCTCGACGCCCTGGAGAGTGCGGGCCGACCCGCCGACCTCGTACGGCACTTCGCCTGGCCCATCCCCGGCCTGGTCGGCTGCGCACTGCTCGGAGTGCCCCGCGACGACGCGGCCGAGATCGCCCGCAACCTGAACATCAGCAGGACCGGCACCGGTTTCGGCCGGTACACCAGCCGCGAGGAGCGGGAACGCCAGCGGGCCGCCGTGAACGCGTACATGACCTACATGGGCAGGCTCATCCGGCAGAAGCGCCGCGACCCGGGCGACGACCTGCTCGGCATGCTGATCCGCCGGCACGGCGAGGACCTCACCGACGAAGAACTGACGGGCATGGCCGCCGCGATCATGGGCTCCGGCCTGGAGGACATCGGCGGCATGCTGGGGCTCGGTCCGCTGGTCCTCCTCGACCACCCCGACCAGCTCGCCCTGTTCCGGGAGCGGCCCGACCTGCTCGACTCGGCGGTGGAGGAACTCATCCGCTACGTCTCGTCGGTGCAGAACGCCACACCGCGCACCGCCCTGGTGGACGTGACCGTCGGCGGGCACCTGATCCGGGCGGGCGAGTCCGTGATCTGCTCCCTGCTCGGGGTGAGCCGCAATCCGGTGAACGGTGCCCCACAGGACACGCTCGACATCACCCGCGACAACTCCGGACACCTGTCGTTCGGCCACGGCGTGCACCACTGCATCGGCGCGGTGCTGGCCCGCGTGGAGCTGCGCATCGCGATATCGGCCCTGCTGCGCCGGTTCCCCGACCTGAGCGTCGCGGTACCGGCCGACGAAATTCGATTCCGCACCTGGACGCCCAATTACGGCGTCGACGAACTCCTCGTGAACTGGTGAGCACGCCCGATTGGACATCCTTGACGGGTGTGCGGAGCCGAATTCAGACTCGTGACATAGGGCGAAAGGATTCCGAGAATGCCCAAGCCACTGGACGAAACCGAGCAGTCGCCGCTCGTCGAGACCACCCCTCCCGGGACGCTGGACCGCGCCTGGCTCGCCACCGGATACGACGAGGTGCGGGCGATCCTCGGCGACACGGACCGGTTCACCACGCTGCCGCCCGCGGACAACATCGAGGACTCCCGGCGCCTCGTGCAGCCCGGCAACCTGCTGCACTACGACCCGCCCGAGCACACCCGGCTGCGGAAGATGCTGACGGGCGAGTTCACGCTGCGGCGGGTGCGCACCCTGGAACCCCTCGTCGAGGGCATCGTGACCGAGCGTCTGGACGCCATGGAGGGCGCCGGGCAGCCGATCGACCTCGTACCGCACTTCGTGTGGCCCACCACCAGCCTGATCGGCTGCGCGCTGCTCGGCATCCCCCGTGACGACCAGGCCGAGCTGGCCCGCCACCTCGACACCAACCGCGTCGACAACCCCGACAGGGACCAGCGGGACGCGGCAGGCAACTCGTACCTGGTCTACCTCAGCAAGTTCACGGCACAGAAGCGCCGCAACCCCGGCGAGGACCTGCTCGGGCGGCTCATCCAGCGGCACGGCGCCGACCTCACCCCGGCGGAGCTGACGGGGACCGCCGCGACGCTCCTCGCCTCCTTCATCCAGAACGTGGGCGGCACGCTGGGGCTCGGCATCCTCGCCCTGTTGGAGCACCCGGACCAGCTCGCCCTGCTCAAGGAGCGCCCGGAACTCATCGACCACGCGGTGGAGGAGCTGATCCGGAGCGTCTCGATCATCTCGCACGCCTCGCCGCGCACCGCCAGGGAGGACGTCAGCATCGCGGGCAAGGTGGTCAAGGCGGGGGAGCCCGTGGCCTGTTCCCTGCTCGGCGCCAACAACACGCACTCGCCGGGTGAGCCGACGGAGCCCATCGACATCACCCGGGACAACAGCCGTCACATGGCGTTCGGCCACGGCATCCACTACTGCCTCGGCGCGCCCCTGACCAGGATGGAACTGCGCATCGCGATAGCGGAACTGCTGCGCAGGTTCCCCGAGGTGCGGCTAGCCGCGCCGCGCGACACACTCCGCTTCACGTCGAAGGCCGTGGAGACGCTGCCGGTGGCCTGGTAAGGGGCGACATGTCGCACGAGACCGTACCGGTGCCGCTGCACACCCGCCGCACGCACTTCGATCCCGCCGACGACCTGCGCCGCCTCGCCGCCGACGGGCCCGTCACCCGCGTCAGCCTGGCCCCGGGCACGGGGGGCGAGCCCCTGTGGCTCGTCACCGGCCACGACGAAGTGCGCCAAGTCCTCGGCGACCACGTCCGGTTCTCCACCCGCCGCCGTTTCGGCTCGCGCGAACCGGCCGACGGGGACGGCGGGCGGCCCGACGAAGGGGTCGGGCTCCTGATGGACTACGACCCTCCCGAGCACACCCGGCTGCGGAAGATGCTGACGCCTGAGTTCACGGTACGGCGGATGCGCAGACTCGGGCCGCGGATCGAGACCATCGTCGCCGAGCGCCTCGACGCCATGGAGCGGGCCGGACGACCCGCCGACCTGGCCGAGCTGTTCGCGTCGGCGATCCCGGGCCCGGTGCTGTGCGAACTCATCGGTGTGCCCCGCGACGACCGCGACGACTTCCTGCGCCGCTGCCACGCCCACCTGGCCACGGGACGCGGCCGCACGGAGCGCACGGCCGCCGGGTCCTCGTTCACCCGCTACCTCGCCGCACTGGTGGCCCGGCAGCGCAAGGACCCCGACGACGGCTTCCTCGGCATGCTGGTGCGCGACCACGGATCCGAGTTCACCGACAAGGAGCTGCGGGGCATCTGCGTCCTGCTGATGCTCGCCGGCCTCGACAACATCTCCGGGATGCTGGGCCTCGGCGCGCTCGCGCTCCTGGAGAACCCGGACCAACTCGCCCTGGTGCGCGACGATCCCGCGGCGCTGGACCGGGCCGTCGAGGAGCTGCTCCGCTATCTGTCGGTGCCGCACGCCCCCACGCCCCGCACCGCCGTCGAGGACATCACGCTCGGCGGCAGGCTCATCAGGGCCGGGGACACCGTCGTCTGCTCGATCCCGCTGGCCAACCGAGACCCGGCACTGACCGCCGAGCCCGACCGGCTCGACCTGTCCAGGGAACCCGTGCCGCACGTTGCCTTCGGGCACGGCATCCACCACTGCATCGGCGCCGCGCTGGCCCGGATGGAGCTGCGCATCGCGTACACGGCGCTGCTGCGGCGCCTGCCCGGACTGCGCCTCGCGGTGCCCGCCCCGGACGTGCGGTTCCGCGTCCGCTCGACCGCCTACGGAGTGGAACGGCTGCCGGTCACCTGGTGAGACCGGGCAAGCCCGGTGAGAGAGAGGAGAGAGATGGAGGTCCATGTCGACCGCGGCAGGTGTGCGGGCTCCGGCCTGTGCATGAGTTACGTACCCGCCGTGTTCGATCAGTCGGAGGACGACGGGAAAGTGCTGCTCAAATCGGCCCGGCCCGCGGCCGGTTCGGCCGCGGCGGTGCGCGGCGCGGCCGCCAGATGCCCGGCCGGCGCGATCACGCTGAGCGACCGGGACGCCCGCGGCCGGTAGACCGAGGCCGGGACGCCTGCGGCCGGTGCGGTGGCGCGCTCAATCATCACGATCGGTGCTCAATCATCAATGTGGGGTGGGGAAATGACGCATGCTCCCGTACGCGACGTCATCATCGTCGGCGGCGGCACGGCCGGCTGGATGACCGCCGCGTATCTGACGGCGGCCTTCGGCGACCGCATCAACATCACGCTCGTGGAGTCGGCGGACGTCGGGACCATCGGCGTCGGCGAGGCCACGTTCAGCGACATCAGGCACTTCTTCGAGTTCCTCGGCCTGGCCGAGCGGGACTGGATGCCCGCCTGCAACGCCACGTACAAACTCGCGGTCCGCTTCGAGAACTGGCGTGAGCCCGGACACCACTTCTACCACCCCTTCGAGCAGCTCAGGTCGGTCAAGGGCTTCCCGCTGACCGACTGGTGGCTGCGCTATCCCACGAGCGACCGGTTCGACGTGGACTGCTTCGTGATGGCCTCGCTGATCGACGGCAACCGCAGCCCCCGCTACCTCGACAACCGCCTTCTGGAGCAGGACTTCGTCGAGGGCGAGGCGGCGCCGAACACGATCGCCGAGTACCAGGGCGCGCAGTTCCCGTACGCCTACCACTTCGAGGCACACCTGCTGGCGAAGTACCTGACGAAGTACGCCACACAGCGCGGCGTGCACCACGTCGTCGACAACGTCGTGGACGTCGGCCTCGACGAGCGCGGCTGGCTCTCGCACGTGCGGACCGCCGAGCACGGGCGCCTGGACGGCGACCTCTTCGTCGACTGCACGGGCTTCCGCGGGCTGCTCCTCAACAAGGCGCTGGAGGAGCCGTTCGTGTCGTACCAGGACACCCTGCCCAACGACAGCGCGGTCGCCCTGCAGGTCCCCATGGACATGGACAAGGACCCGATCCGCCCCTGCACGACGGCCACCGCCCAGGACGCCGGATGGATCTGGACCATCCCGCTGATCAGCCGGATCGGCACCGGCTACGTCTACGCACGCGACTACCTGGACCCCGAGGAGGCCGAGCGCACCCTGCGCGAGTTCGTCGGCCCCGCCGCGGCCGACGTGCCCGCCAACCACATCCGGATGCGGATCGGCCGCAGCCGCCGCTCGTGGGTCAACAACTGCGTGGCCATCGGGCTGTCCAGCGGCTTCGTCGAGCCGCTGGAGTCGACCGGGATCTTCTTCATCCACTACGCGATCGAGCAGCTGGTCAAGTACTACCCGGCGGCCGACTGGGACCTCTCCCTGCGCGAGCAGTACAACAGCTCGGTGATGAACGTGATGGACGGCGTACGGGAATTCCTCGTCCTGCACTACCGCGGCGCGAAGCGGGCGGACAACCAGTACTGGCGGGACACCAAGACCCGCGCCGTGCCCGACGCGCTCGCCGAGCGCCTGGAGCTGTGGGGGAGCAAGGTCCCCGACACCGGCACGGTCTACCCCCGCTACCACGGCCTGCCGCCCTACTCGTACAACTGCATCCTGCTCGGCACCGGCGGCATCCCCGTCAGGCCGTCGCCCGCCCTCGACCTGGTCGACGAGAAGGCCGCGCTGGCCGAGTTCCAGGCGATCAAGGACAAGGCGCGGTCGCTGGTCCGCACGCTGCCGACGCAGAACGCCTTCTTCAAGCGCATGCGCGACGGGGTGTGACCGAGGCACATGGACATCGAGTTCCGCGACATGATGGCGTCGTTCCCGACCGGTGTGTCGGTCGTGACGGCCCGGGACGGCAACGCGGAGCCCCGGGGGATGACGTGCTCGTCGCTGTGCAGCCTCAGCGTGAACCCGCCGACGCTCCTGACGTGCCTGCGCAGCGGCAGCCCGACGCTGGGCGCGGTGGTCGACAGCGGCGCGTTCGCGGTCAACCTGCTGCACGGTGAAGCCGACTGGGTCGCGGCGCTCTTCGCCTCGGGGGCGCCCGACCGCTGGGATCGCGTCGCCTGGCGGCCGTTCGGCCGCACGCGCAGCCCCGCGCTCGTCGAGGCCGCGCACGCCGTCGCCGAGTGCACCGTGGAGCGCACCCACCCCTCCGGCGACCATGTGATCGTCGTCGGAGCGGTGCGGTCCGTCGAGCGCTACCGCCACGGGAGCGCGCTGCTCTACGGATTCCGGCGCTACGGCGAACTCGCCCCGGGCGTGCCGACCGTGGTCGGTGGACGCGGGGCCCTCTCCGAACGGGGCGGGTGAATGCGATGCATGGTGTCGGCGTGGCCGCCGAAGTCCTGGGCGCCGCTCCCGTGCCGCCGATCGCGGCCCACCCCCTGCTCCTCTTCCTGCTGCAGGTCGGCGTGCTGCTGCTCCTCGCCATCATGCTCGGCAGGCTGGCCTCGCGCTGCGGACTCCCCGCCATCGTGGGGGAGTTGAGCGCGGGCGTGCTCCTCGGCCCGTCCCTCTTCGGCTGGGCGGCGCCGGACGCCGCGGCCTGGCTGCTGCCGTCGGACCCGGCCCAGGTACACCTGCTCGACGCGGTCGGACAGATCGCGGTCCTGCTCCTCGTCGGGCTCACCGGCATCGAGATGGACCTGCGGATGATCCGCCGCCGGGGCGGCACGGCACTGCGCGTCAGCCTCGCCGGGCTGCTCGTGCCCCTCGCCCTCGGCATCGGCCTGGGCCATCCGCTGGCGCGCATGCTCGACATCGGCGCCTCCGACCGGCAGATGTTCGCGCTCTACCTGGGCGTCGCCATGTGCGTCAGCGCCATCCCCGTCATCGCCAAGACGCTGATGGACATGGACCTGATCCACCGTGACGTGGGCCAACTGACCCTGGCCGCGGGGATGATCGACGACACCTTCGGCTGGCTCATGCTCTCCGTGGTCTCCGCGATGACCGTGGGCGGCCTGACCGCGGGCGTGTTCGCCGAGGCCATCGGGTCGCTCCTGCTGGTCCTGCTGATCGCGCTGCTGATCGGTCGCCCGGTCGTGCGCCGGGCCCTGCGGCTGTGCAAGGGGTCGGACGAGCGGACGGTCTCGGCGGCCGCCGCGATGATCCTGCTCGCATCGGCGGGCACCCAGTCGCTCGGCCTCGAAGCGGTCTTCGGGGCGTACCTGTGCGGCATGCTCATCGGCTCCAGCGGGGAGTTCGACCGGGCCCGCACCGTGTCGCTGCGCATGGTCGTCCTCGCCGTGCTGGCGCCCGTCTTCTTCGCGACCGCGGGGTTGCGCATCGACCTGCGGGCGCTCACCGAACCCACGGTGCTGGGGGCCGCGCTGATCGTGCTCACGATCGCCGTCCTCGGGAAGTTCGCGGGTGCCTACATCGGTGCGCGGCTCAGCAGGCTGAGCCGCTGGGAGGCCCTCGCGCTCGGTGCGGGCATGAACGCCCGAGGCGTCATCGAGGTCATCGTCGCGATGGTCGGGCTCCGGCTCGGCATCCTCGACACCAGGACGTACACGATCATCGTGCTGGTCGCGGTGGTCACCTCCGTCATGGCGCCGCCGCTGCTCAAGGCCGCCATGAAGCGCATCGACTGCACGCCGGAGGAGCGGCGCAGGCTCACCGCGTGGCGCGGGGCACCGGCGCGCGGGAGCCCGGAGCGGGCCGAAACCTGACCGGTTTCCCCGGCCGTGTGTCCCACGGGGAAACCGGAACGGCCGCGCACCTCTGGTGGGCGGCCGTTCCGGCCTGCCCCGGCGCGGAATCCCCCACCCTTCAGGGCACTGTGCGGACGCCCGGCTTTGTGCCCGCCGTGTGACCGCCCGCCGCGTAGAAGTTGGGTCCATGTTCACCTCACACAAGCGAGCATTCGCACGCAAGCGAGCCGTTGCACCCGTTCTCCTCGCCGCATCCGCCCTCGTCACCGGATCCCTCCTCACGGGCTGCTCGGGAGACTCCTCCGCCGCCTCGTCGGGGAAGGACTCGTCCGCGTCCCCGACGAGCCCCTTCGACCAGGGCCTCGCGTACTCCAAGTGCATGCGCGAGAACGGCGCGCCCGACTACCCCGATCCGCAGCAGGACACGGGCGGCGTCAGGCTCACCCCCGGCGAGGGGGCCGATCCGAACTCGGAGGGGTTCAAGAAGGCCGAGGAGGCCTGCCGGGACAAGGCGCCGCAGGGCCTGGGCGGCGGTGGCGGCGGCGCCGCCCTCGACTCGGAGAAGGTGTCGGCCTGGGCGAAGTGCCTGCGCAAGAACGGGCTCCCCAAGTTCCCCGACCCGGAGATCGAGGGCAGCAACATGAAGATCGACATCAATGGCACCGGCATCACCCCGGGCGGCGCCGAGTTCACCAAGGCCATGGGCGCCTGCCAGAGCAAGTACCCCGGCGGCGGCATGATGATGAACAACGGCCAAGGGGGAGGCGTCCCGCAGTGACCGGCCGCGACGAGACCGAAGCGCTGCCCGTGGCAGGCGAGCCGTCCGGCGCGCTGGAGCGCCACAGCTCCGGCGAGGTGTCGACGAAGCGGGCCGGAGCCGTCGACACGGCCGAGGAGCCGTCCCCAGACACGGGACCGAGGACCCGCGACCTCGAAACCGCCCTGACGCCGGAGGAAGCCACACCGGACACCGCCTCGGCCGAGGACCCGGACGAGGACGGCACACCGCCCGGCAGCCGCCGCAGGCGCCGCCCCCTGCGCACCTCGCTGATCGCGCTCGCCGCGATCACCGTGGCCGCGGCGGCCGGCGTCGCCGCCACCGGCACCATCGGCGGCGACGGTGGCGACTCGGCGGGCTCCGCTCCCTCCGGCCCGCCGGCCACGGCGAAGGTGGAACGCACGACGCTGACCAACACCGAGACCGTCGACGGAAACCTCGGCTACGGCGACGCGACCACCGTGCAGGCACCGGCCTCGTCGTCCGGCAACGGAGACGGACAGTCCGCGCAGAACGGCGGGTCCGGCCAGTCCGGCCAGTCGGGTCAGTCCGGCTCTTCCGGGGCGACCGGGAGCGACGGCATCGTCACCTGGGTGCCCGAAGAGGGAAAGGTCATCGAACGTGGCGACACCGTCTACCGCGTCGACCAGCAGCGGATCCCGCTCCTGTACGGCTCGTTCCCGCTGTACCGCACGCTCGCGTCGGGCAGCGAGGGCGACGACGTCACGATGCTGGAGAAGAACCTCCGCGCCCTCGGCTACAAGGGGTTCACCGTCGACGACACCTACGACTCCGCGACCGCCGCGGCCGTCAAGGAGTGGCAGGACGACCTGAACCGCAAGGAGACCGGCACCGTGGCCGCGGGCGACGCCGTGGTGGCCTCCGGTGCCCGGCGCGTCGCGGACGTGAAGGCCTCGCCCGGCGCCGCGCCGAGCGGCAGCATCCTCTCCTGGACCGGCACCGAGCGGATCGTCGCCGTCGACCTCGACGTGCAGTTCGAGGACCTCGTCGAGAAGGGCACCGAGGTCGCCGTCGAACTCCCCGACAACACCACGGTCAAGGCCGAGGTGACGGACATCGGGACGCCCTCCACCTCCAAGGCCGACGACTCCTCGGACAGTTCGGGATCCGGCGACTCCGGCTCCGGAGGATCCGACGACAAGGCCACCCTCCCCCTGGAGCTGACGGTGAAGGACCAGAAGGGCCTCGGCCGCTACCAGGCTGCCGCCGTCCAGGTCACGCTCAAGGCGGAGTCCCGCAAGGACGTGCTCGTCGTCCCGGTGAGCGCCCTGGTGGCGCAGCGCGGC
>NZ_LIPN01000413.1 GCF_001418325.1 Streptomyces atriruber
GACGGCGGCCGCGCTGTTGATGCTTGCGTTGTCGGAGCCGTTCTTCGGCGCGATCTTGATCTGGGCGGCAGAGGTCTTCTTGGCCGCCGCCTCGTCGACCTGGTTCTGCGACTCCTTGCCGCCCGAAGCCTTGTCGCCGTCGTCGCTGCTGCACGCCGAGAGCACGAGCACGCCGCTCACCAGAGCGGATACGGCCGCGACGCTCTTGCGCCCGCGTCCGAGCCCGCGCCGCCTACTGTCCGTCATCACACGCATCTCCATAGTTGCCGAATCCCCAGAACCAACCCCGAGAGTCCCCGTAATCCCGCATAACGTCCTGCCCGGTTCGTCCCGTTCCACAACCGCGAAGAGTGTGGGGAACACCACGTTCGCGGTACTGGAATCATCTCCCGTCGCCACACGTGCCGACCGTGCCGGGTGAGACGACGGAACCCCGAGCGGCGGTTGCTGCCCGGGGTTCCCGATTCCGGATTCTTCAATCCGGACTACAACACGTCGTCGCCCTCGCCATCATCCTCGTCCGGGTCCCAGTCGGGCGAATCGGGGTCGTAGTCGATCGATTCGCTGCTCCACGAGGCCTGGGTGAGCTCGGTGCCGGGCACCTGACTGACCAGGTCGAAGGGGTCCACGAGGTAGGCGAGCGCCTCGGCGACGTCCTCCTGGACGGCGGCTTCGGCGTGCGCCCGCTCCTCGCCCGGCATCTGCTCGTCCTCGCCGATGCGGGCCAGCGCGGCACCGGTCAGCTTCTCGGTGTCACCCACCTCGACGACCATTTCGACCCGCAGCCGTACAAACCGTGATGTCTCGTCTCCACTCATACGACGGAGGGTACGGCCCCCGGAGCTCGCGACTTTCCCGCGACCCGCACCTTTCATTAGCATCGCCCCACACGGCCAATTCGCCAGCGCCACAAGGGGGATCCGATTCCGTGTCCGCACGCCGATCACTGCTGACCACCGCCGCCGCCGGAGCCCTCCTCGGCGCCCTGTGCTTCGTCCCCTCCGCCAACGCGACATCGCCCGCGGCCCACGAAGCCCCCCGAAACAACAGCTCCACGACGTCGCCCGCGCCCGCCGCCCCGGCCGATTCCCCCAACCGCCACGAAACGGCCTCCGCGGCCTCCGGGCGCCTCGCGGAGACGGGGGGCGGCTTCGACACGACTCCGTACATAATCGGCGGCACGGCGTTCCTGGGCCTGGGCGCGGGCTTCGTGGTGTTCTCGGTACGCAGGGAGCGCGACGGCAGCGGACGCGGCAGCGCGGCCTACTGCGCCTCGCGGGCCG
>NZ_LIPN01000414.1 GCF_001418325.1 Streptomyces atriruber
GGGGGGAGAGCGGGGGTCGTCCCCACGGTCCGACTCGGGGGGGGAGGAGCCAGACCGGGTTAGCACGGTCGCGAACGATCCGTGACTTCCATGGTGTACCCGAGAGCCTTCTCAGGCAAACCCACGCGCCTCAGCTTACGCCGAATGGTGGGCGCCTATGCTCGGCCTCGTGGAAAACCACTCCTTGCCCCGCACTGCCGCGTTCTTTGACCTGGACAAGACGGTCATTGCGAAGTCGAGCACTCTCACCTTCAGCAAGTCGTTCTACCAAGGTGGCCTGATCAACCGCAGAGCGGTACTGCGGACCGCGTACGCGCAGTTCGTGTTCCTCGCGGGCGGCGCCGACCACGACCAGATGGAACGGATGCGCTCATACCTGTCCGCACTGTGCCGCGGATGGAACGTGGAGCAGGTCAAAGAGATCGTGGCGGAGACCCTGCACGACCTGATCGACCCCATCATCTACGACGAGGCGGCCTCCCTCATCGAGGAACACCACACCGCGGGCCGCGACGTCGTCATCGTCTCCACGTCGGGCGCCGAGGTCGTCGAGCCGATCGGGGAGCTCCTCGGCGCGGACCGGGTGGTGGCGACCCGCATGGTGGTCGGGGACGACGGCTGCTTCACGGGCGAGGTGGAGTACTACGCGTACGGCCCCACCAAGGCTGAGGCGGTCAAGGGGCTCGCGCAGTCGGAGGGGTACGACCTCGACCGCTGCTACGCCTACAGCGACTCGGCGACCGATCTGCCGATGCTGGAGTCGGTGGGGCACCCCTTCGCGGTCAACCCGGACCGCGCGCTGCGCCGCGAGGCCCTCACGCGCGCGTGGCCGATCCTCGACTTCCACCGTCCGGTGCGCCTGAAGCAGCGCCTGCCCGCGCCGCCCAGGCCCGCCCTCGTCGCCGCCGCCGCGGTGGGTGCCGCCGCGGCCACGGCGGGCCTGGTCTGGTTCGCCAGCCGGCGCCGTGCGGCCACCGGCTGACCGAGAGCCCTGCCGCCGCGCGGCCCGGCCGCCCGGACGTCTCCGCAGCCCGCGCACCCCCGTGGCCCGGCAAGCACAGCGCGGCCCCGCAAGTCCGCCCACGCCCACTCGACGAGCTCGTCCGATTCACGCCTGTTTGAACCTAAAAGTAAAGAAGTGCGGCCAGCACTTCCGCTTATCCCAGGACAGGAGTACAAAGGAGTCAACGGCCCGCGAGACCAAGGACATCCGAGAGGATCACCTTCAAACGCAGCAAAGGCCCCACGGACCGAAGCATGGACATCGAGCACCCACGCGACGTCGACCCGTCGATTACGGGCCAGCCGCACCAGGTGACGGGCAATGTCCCGACCTGATGGGCAACACTTCGAGGACGCTTGGTAACCCGGTGAACATGCCAGCGGCGGTACGGATTCCGTACCGCCGCAACCCTGTTCGGGCCCCTTTCGGCCAGCCCCTCACGCAGCGCCGCGCTGCAGCGCCTCACAGACCGCCGTCGACTCCCTGACGCCGAGCTCGACCGCCTTGCCACAGTGGGCGATCCAGGCGGCCATCCCCTCCGGCCTGCCGGACGCATAGCCGTCGAGGGCCGCGACATAGGCCGCCCGCCCCAGCTCCGCGTATCCCGCCTCGGCCGGGCAGACCGACTTCGGGTCGAGGCCGCTGCCCACCAGGACGATGCGCTCGGCCGCGCGCGCGACCAGGCCGTTGTGCGAGCCGAAGGGGCGCAGGCTGATCAGTTCGCCGTGGACGACGGCCGCCGTCACCAGCGCCGGCGCCGAGCTGCCCGCGATGATCAGCTGGGCCAGCCCCTCCAGGCGGCCCGCCACCTCGTCCGCGTCCGGCAGCGGAAGCTCGACCAACGGCTCGTCGACGGGCTCGCCCGCAAGGCGCGGCCGGCCCGCGCCCTCCGCGGAGTCGGCCGCGGCGACCAGGTGCAGGCGCGCGAGGACCCGCAGCGGCGACTGCCGCCAGATGGACAGGAGCTGGCCGGCCTCCGCGGTCAGCCGCAGGGCCGCGCCGACGGTGCGCTCCTCGCCGTCACCGCTGAAGTCGGTGCGCCGACGCACCTCTTCGAGGGCCCACTCGGCACCGGAGAGCGCCGCGGAGCCCCGGGCACCGCGCAGCGCCGCCTCGGAGGTGATCTCGTTGCTGCGGCGTCGCATGACCCGGTGTCCGTAGACCCGGTCCACGGCCTTGCGCACGGAGTCCACGGAGTCGGCCACGCCGGGGAGTGCCCCGAGGGCCGCGAGCGGATCGGCTGTCGTACTCATGAGTACGACCCTACGTACTTCCGGGCCCCGCTCCACGAAGGAGTGGTCTTCTTCACGCACATGCCGCACACAGGGTGAGCGAGCCGCTACGCTTCGTGGTTATGAAAATCGCTTTCGTCGGGAAGGGCGGCAGCGGCAAGACCACGCTGTCCTCGCTCTTCATCCGCCACCTCGCAAGCACCGGCGCCCCCGTCATCGCGGTCGACGCCGACATCAACCAGCACCTGGGCCCCGCCCTGGGCCTCGACGAGGCAGAGGCCGCCGAGCTGCCCGCCCTCGGCGCGCGGCTGCCGCTGATCAAGGACTATCTGCGGGGCTCCAATCCACGGATCGCCTCCGCGGACACGATGATCAAGACAACACCCCCCGGTGAGGGATCACGTCTCCTGCGCGTGCGCGAGGCGAACCCCGTGTTCGACGCATGCGCGCGGCCCGTGGAACTCGACGACGCCACCGTCCGTTTGATGGTCACCGGGCCGTTCACCGAAGCCGACCTCGGTGTCGCCTGCTACCACTCCAAGACGGGAGCGGTGGAGCTCTGCCTGAACCACCTGGTCGACGGCCGTGATGAGTACGCGGTCGTGGACATGACCGCGGGCTCGGACTCCTTCGCCTCCGGCATGTTCACGCGCTTCGACATGACGTTCCTGGTCGCCGAGCCGACGAAGAAGGGGGTCTCCGTCTATCGCCAGTACAAGGAGTACGCCCGGGACTTCGGCGTCAGCCTCGCCGTCGTCGGGAACAAGGTGCAGGGCCAGGACGACATCGACTTCCTGCGCGAGCAGGTCGGTGACGACCTCCTGGTGACCGTCGGGCACTCGGACTGGGTGCGTGCCATGGAGAAGGGCCGCCCGCCCCGCTTCGAGCTCCTGGAGGAGGAGAACCGCCGCTCCCTCCAGGCGCTGCAGGCAGCGGTCGACGGCTCGTACGAGCGCCGGGACTGGGAGCGGTACACCAGCCAGATGGTCCACTTCCACCTGAAGAACGCGCAGAGTTGGGGCAACGAGCGGACGGGAGCCGACCTGGCCGCCCAGGTCGACCCCTCCTTCGTGCTGCGCGAGCGGATGACCGCCACGGCCTGAACAGGCCGCAGGGTGCTACTGCTTGGCCGCCGGAGCGCCCGGGACGCCCTTCGGGGCCGGTGCGGGCTGGGCGGAGAGGAACGCCGCCCAGCCTTCCTTCGGCGCCTTGCCGACCGGAAGCCCGGTCAGCTTCGCCAGCACCTTCGGATCCTGTGCGTCGAGCCAGTCCGCGAGTTGGCGGAAGGAGACGCAGCGCACGTCCCGCTTGGTGCAGACGGATTCGATGGTCTCCTCGACGGCGCGCATGTACGTGCCGCCGTTCCAGGACTCGAAGTGGTTGCCGATGATCAAGGGCGCGCGGTTGCCCTTGTAGGCGCGGTCGAAGCCCTGGAGCAGGCCGTCACGCATCTGGTCGCCCCAGTACTCATGCTTGGACGGGTCACCGTGCGAGGTCGAACCGGACTGGTTGACCATGAAGTTGTAGTCCATGGTGAGCGTCTCGAACTTGCGGCCGGGCACCGGGACGAGCTGCATCGACAGGTCCCACAGGCCTTCCTTCTTCTTGGGCCAGAGCTGGTTGTTGACGCCGCTGGTGTCGTAACGGAAGCCCAGCTCGCGGGCCGCGCGCATGAAGTTCTTCTGGCCTTCGAGACAGGGCGTGCGGGCGCCGATCAGTTCCTTGTCGTAATCGAAGGGCAGGGGGTGCGCCTTCTTCATGCCCGTGTTCGTCTTCCAGGCCTTCACGAAGGACTTGGCCTGGTTGATCTCGCTCTTCCAGTCCTCGACGGACCACTCGCCCACCCCGCGGCCGGCGCCGCAGAAGTGACCGTTGAAGTGGGTGCCCACTTCGTTGCCCTCGAGCCAGGCGCCGCGGAGCTGCTCCACGGTGTCCTTGATTCCCTTGCGGTCGTTGAAGCCGATGTCCGAGCTGCCCGCCATGTGCCGCGGCGGGTTGTAGAGGCTCCGCTTCCCCTCCGGGAGCATGTACACGCCGCTGAGGAAGTAGGTCATCGTCGCGTCGTTCCGCTTGGCGACCTTGCGGAAGTGCGAGAACAGCTTCTGACTGTCCTCGCCCGCGCCGTCCCAGGAGAAGACCACGAACTGCGGTGGCTTCTGGCCCGGCTTCAGACGGGCGGGTCTGGGCAGATTCGGCTGTTTCCCGGTGAAGGCCGTGGAGCCGTCGCCGATCATGCGGACGGCGCTCTTGGGGGCGGGGGCACCGGCCCCCTTCTTCGCGCCCTGGGCGCCCTCTTTCGCACCGGTGCTGCCGTCGGCGCAGCCGGCCAGTGCCGCTCCGCACGCCACGAGGGCGGTCAGGCTCGCGGTGATCCTCCGGGTGGCGGCCATGTTCCGCCCACCTACTTCCGTGCAAGTCGGGACAGTTTCGACCGAACCTCGCACGGTGGCCGGAATCTGATGTTCCGACGAGCCGATTAAATTTCTTATTCACTCACTGGGGTGATTAATTGCCCCATTTGCCATAAAAATCCCTCCCAGACCTTTACCCTGGATTACGATCCGTTTACCGAGAGTTGAGAAATCCCGCCGCTGCACGCCGTGACCCACGGCCGCGATCTGCCCTCCGTCGACCTTCGGAGGACCCCTTGTCCCGCGACCGCGCTGCCCCGGAGGAGACGGGAAACATGTCTGCCTGCGTCCCCACTCGCACCCCTGACTCGGCTCATACGCCCAGCGCCAACAACCCCCACGCCCCACCGCCCGGCAAGAGGTTCCGCATCGCCGGTGCCGACCTCTCCGCGTCGGTCGCCGTCTTCCTGATCGCCCTGCCGCTGTCGCTGGGCATCGCCCTCGCCACCGGAGCACCGCTCCAGGCGGGCCTCGTCGCGGCCGCCGTCGGCGGCATCCTCGCCGGAGCGCTCGGCGGATCACCGCTGCAGGTCAGCGGCCCCGCCGCCGGCCTCACCGTCGTCACCGCCGACCTCATCCACCGGTATGGATGGCGCACCACCTGCGCCATCACCGTCCTCGCCGGACTCGCCCAACTCGGCCTCGGATGCCTGCACGTGGCGCGCACCGCGCTCGCCGTCAGCCCCGCCGTCGTCCACGGCATGCTGACCGGCATCGGGGTCACCATCGCCGTCGCCCAGCTGCACATCGTGCTCGGCAGCACCCCGCAGAGCTCCGTGCTCGACAACCTCCGGGCGCTCCCCTCCCAGCTGGCCGACCTGCATCCGGCCGCCCTGACGATCAGCGTGCTGACCCTGGCGATCCTGCTGCTCTGGCCACGGATTCCCGGGCGGGTGGGGCGCATCACCCGCGTCATGCCCGCGGCCCTCATCTCCGTCGCCGCCGCGACGGCCTTCTCCGCGCTCGCCGGACTCCGGGTCGACAAGGTCGACCTGCCGTCCTGGCGCAGCCACGCACTGGTCGGGCTGCCGGAAGGGCCCGCGCTCGGGCTCGTCGCCGCCGTGCTCACCATCACGCTGGTGTGCAGCGTGCAGTCGCTGCTCGGCGCCGTCGCCGTGGACAAGGTCGTCGCGGGCCAGGCCGAGCTGCACCCGGGCGTGCGCCGCTCCGACCTCGACCGCGAGCTGCTCGGCCAGGGCGCGGCGAACATCGTGTCCGGAGCGCTCGGCGGGCTCCCTGTCGCAGGCGTCGCCGTGCGCAGCATGGCCAACGTCCGCGCGGGCGCCGTCAGCAGGAACTCCACGATGCTGCACGGCGTTTGGGTAGTAGTGGCAGCACTGCTCCTGGTCCCCGTCCTGGAGCTGATCCCCCTGGCCGCCCTGGCCGCCCTCGTCATGGTCGTCGGCATCCAGATGGTCAGCCTGAACCACATCCGCACCATCACCCGCCACCGCGAGATCGTCGTCTATGCCGTCACGAGCCTCGGTGTGGTCTTCCTCGGCGTCCTGGAGGGTGTGGCGCTCGGTGTCGCCGTGGCCGTCGGCGTCTCGCTGCACCGGCTCGCCCGCACCCGGATCACCCACTGCGAGGACGCGGGCGTCCATCACGTGCGGGTGCGCGGGCAGTTGACGTTCCTCGCGGTGCCGCGGCTCAGCAAGGCGCTGCACCAGGTGCCCCACGGGGCGGACGCAATGGTGGAGTTGGACGGATCCTTCATGGACCATGCGGCGTACGAATCGCTGCAGTGCTGGCAGGACTCGCACACCGCGCACGGCGGCAGCGTCGAGGTCACCGGTCGCGCCGGGACCCGTATCGCCGTCCCCGCCGGGGCCTCCGGCCCGCGCAGCCGGGAGCTGGTGGGTGCGTCCCACTCCTGCTGCAGGCCGTGGGCGCCGTGGCGCAACCACCACTGCGACCGCCCTCAGGAGGAGGGGCAGGACGGACTGGAGGGGAGGCGTCCCAGCGGGCACCAACTGGCCAGCGGGATCAGCGCCTTCCAGCGGAACACTGCGCCCCATGTGCGCGGCGAGCTGGCCAGGCTCGCGCGCGAGGGTCAGCAGCCCGCACAGCTCTTCCTGACCTGTGCGGACTCCCGGGTCGTCACATCGATGATCACATCGAGCGGCCCCGGCGATCTCTTCGTCGTCCGCAACGTGGGCAACCTGGTGCCGCTGCCGGGCGCCGAGAGCGGTGACGACTCGGTGGCCGCCGCCATCGAGTACGCGGTGGATGTGCTCAAGGTGCGGTCCATCACCGTGTGCGGGCACTCCGGATGCGGTGCCATGCAGGCGTTGCTCAGCACTCCGCCGGGCGGCGCCCAGACACCGCTGAAGCGGTGGCTGCGGCACGGCCTGCCGAGCCTGGAGCGCATGGGCGCGCAGGACAGGGCATGGGCACGCCTCGCCGGTCGCGCGCCTGCCGATGCGGTCGAGCAGCTCTGCCTCACCAATGTGGTGCAGCAACTGGAGCACTTGAGGGCGCACGAGTCGGTGGCGCGCCGACTTGCCGAAGGTGATCTTGAGCTGCACGGTATGTACTTCCACGTCGGAGAGGCGCAGTCCTATCTGCTGACGGAGGGCAGCGGTGCCGAGCCGCTTCCCGACGAGGTCTTCGATCAGGTGGCGCCCACAGCGCAGGCGGAGGCCGAGCGGACCCCCTCCGGGTAAAGGTCTAAACCAATTTTCGGCAGACCCTTGTCACCACGGGTTGCGTCTGATGAGCTGTGGCTTCGGACACAACGGTGCCCCCGGCAAAGCAGCGCAAGGGAGATGTCGTGAGCAACGAAAGCCTGGCCAACCTCTTGAAGGAGGAGCGTCGCTTCGCGCCGCCGGCGGAGCTGGCAGCCGCCGCCAACGTCACGGCGGAAGCGTACGAACAGGCCAAGGCTGACCGGCTCGGCTTCTGGGCCGAGCAGGCCCGCCGGCTGACCTGGGCCACGGAGCCGACCGAGACGCTCGACTGGTCGAACCCGCCGTTCGCCAAGTGGTTCGCCGACGGGAAGCTCAACGTCGCGTACAACTGCGTCGACCGCCATGTGGAGGCGGGCAACGGCGACCGGGTCGCGATCCACTTCGAGGGTGAGCCCGGCGACAGCCGGGCCATCACCTACGCCGAGCTGAAGGACGAGGTCAGCCGGGCGGCCAACGCCCTGACCGAGCTGGGCGTCGAGAAGGGCGACCGCGTCGCCGTCTATCTGCCGATGATCCCCGAGGCGGTCGTCGCGATGCTGGCCTGTGCCCGCATCGGCGCCGCCCACTCGGTGGTCTTCGGCGGCTTCTCCGCGGACGCCATCGCCGCCCGCATCAAGGACGCCGACGCCAAGGTCGTCATCACCTCCGACGGCGGGTACCGCCGGGGCAAGCCCTCCGCGCTGAAGCCCGCCGTGGACGAGGCCGTCAGCCGCGTCGACGGCGTCCGGCACGTCCTGGTCGTCCAGCGCACCAAGCAGGACGTGGCGTGGACCGAGGGCCGCGACGTGTGGTGGCACGAGGTCACGCAGAAGCAGTCCGCCGAGCACACCCCCGAGGCCTTCGACGCGGAGCACCCGCTCTTCATCCTCTACACCTCGGGCACCACGGGTAAGCCGAAGGGCATCCTGCACACCTCCGGCGGCTACCTCACGCAGGCGGCGTACACCCACCACGCCGTCTTCGACCTCAAGCCCGAGACCGATGTCTACTGGTGCACGGCCGACATCGGCTGGGTCACGGGCCACTCGTACATCACGTACGGCCCGCTGGCGAACGGCGCGACGCAGGTGATGTACGAGGGCACCCCCGACACCCCGCACCAGGGCCGCTTCTGGGAGATCGTCCAGAAGTACAAGGTCAGCATCCTGTACACGGCGCCCACGGCCATCCGTACGTTCATGAAGTGGGGCGACGACATCCCCGCGAAGTTCGACCTCAGCAGCCTGCGGGTGCTCGGGTCGGTCGGTGAGCCGATCAACCCCGAGGCGTGGATCTGGTACCGGAAGAACATCGGCGGCGACACGTGCCCCATCGTGGACACCTGGTGGCAGACCGAGACCGGCGCGATGATGATCTCGCCGCTGCCGGGCGTCACCGAGACCAAGCCGGGCAGCGCCCAGCGCGCCCTGCCGGGGATCTCCGCCACCGTCGTCGACGACGAGGCGAACGAGGTGCCGGACGGCGGCGGTGGCTATCTCGTCCTGACCGAGCCGTGGCCGTCGATGCTGCGCACCATCTGGGGCGACGACCAGCGGTTCATCGACACGTACTGGTCGCGCTTCGAGGGCAAGTACTTCGCCGGTGACGGTGCCAAGAAGGACGACGACGGCGACATCTGGCTGCTCGGCCGGGTGGACGACGTGATGCTCGTCTCCGGGCACAACATCTCCACCACGGAGGTCGAGTCGGCGCTCGTCTCGCACCCGGCGGTCGCCGAGGCGGCGGTCGTGGGCGCGGCGGACGAGACGACCGGACAGGCCATCGTCGCCTTCGTGATCCTGCGGGGCACGGCGAACGCCGAGGACGAGGGGCTCGTCGCGGAGCTGCGCAACCACGTCGGTGCCACGCTCGGCCCGATCGCCAAGCCGAAGCGGGTCCTCCCGGTGGCCGAGCTGCCGAAGACCCGGTCCGGCAAGATCATGCGCCGGCTGCTGCGGGACGTCGCGGAGAACCGCGCGGTGGGTGACGTCACCACGCTCGCCGACTCGTCCGTGATGGATCTCATCCAGACCAAGCTCCCGGCCGCGCCGAGCGAGGACTGACCCAGGGAAGCAGCGGGTTCACGTACGCACAAAGGAGCCGTCCGGCAGCGTGCCGGACGGCTCCGCTGTGCTTAAGGTGAAGATCACCGGATACGTCCGGGCGTACGTTAGGTAAGCTAAGAATCGCGTCAACAGCGCGTCAAGAACGTGACGGGACGCGACGAGAAGTACCTAGGTGCGCCGGGAAGTCTGGTCGGCATGTGCTCTGCCCTGCCCGCCCGACCGGAGGTCGAATCTCGTGACCGCCCCTGCCCCCGACCGCAGCAACAACCGCAAGGTGCTCGGACGTCTCTCCCTTCCCGAGCGCAACTTCGTCGCGGACGCCCTGCGCGCCGAGACCGTCGGCGGTGTCCTGCTGCTCATCGCCGCGGTCGCCGCACTGATCTGGGCGAACACGGCCGGCGACTCCTACGACTCCATACGGAGCTTCCACCTCGGCCCCGGCTCCCTCGGGCTCGGCCTCTCCATCCAGCACTGGGCGGCCGACGGCCTGCTCGCCGTCTTCTTCTTCGTGGCCGGCATCGAACTCAAGCGCGAGCTGGTCGCGGGCGATCTGCGCGACCCCAAGGCGGCGGCGCTGCCCGTCGTCGCGGCGCTCTGCGGCATGGCCGTGCCCGCGCTCGTCTACTTCCTCACCAACACCGTCGGCGGCGGCTCGATGGACGGCTGGGCCGTGCCGACCGCCACCGACATCGCCTTCGCGCTCGCGGTCCTCGCCGTCATCGGCACCTCGCTGCCGTCCGCGCTGCGCGCCTTCCTGCTGACCCTCGCCGTCGTCGACGACCTCTTCGCGATCCTGATCATCGCGGTCTTCTTCACCAGCGACCTCAACTTCGCCGCGCTCGGCGGCGCCGTCCTCGGCCTCGTCGTGTTCTGGCTGCTGCTCAGGAAGCGGGTGCGGGGCTGGTACATCTACGTTCCGCTGGCGCTCGCCATCTGGGGCCTGATGTACAACAGCGGCATCCACGCCACCATCGCGGGCGTCGCCATGGGTCTGATGCTGCGCTGCCACAAGGAGGGCGAGGGCGCCGAGATCGAGGAGCACTCCCCCGGCGAGCACATCGAACACCTCGTACGTCCCCTCTCCGCGGGCCTGGCCGTGCCGCTGTTCGCCCTGTTCAGCGCGGGAGTGGTGGTCTCGGGCGGCGCGCTCGGCGACGTGTTCACCAAGCCGGAGACGCTCGGCGTGGTCCTCGGCCTGGTGGTGGGCAAGGCGGTCGGCATCTTCGGCGGCACCTGGCTCGCGGCACGCTTCACCAAGGCGGAGCTGAACGACGACCTGGCCTGGCCCGACGTGTTCGCCGTCGCCTCACTGGCGGGCATCGGCTTCACCGTCTCGCTGCTGATCGGCGAGCTCGCCTTCACCGAGGATCCGCTGCTCACCGACGAGATCAAGGCGGCCGTCCTGACGGGCTCCCTGATAGCGGCCCTGCTCTCCGGGATCCTCCTGAAGATGCGCAACGCCAAGTACCGCAAGCTGTGCGAGGACGAGGAGCGCGACGACGACCTCAGTGGTGTCCCCGACATCTACGAGATGGACGACCCGGAGTACCACCGCCGCATGGCCGTCATCTACGAGAAGAAGGCCGCGGAGCACCGAAGGCTTGCCGAAGTAGCGGGTGGGGAACGCGAGGATGGCAGCGGTCCGGCATGATCTGAGCAGACATATCTCAGAAGAGATCAGAAGAGAAAAAGGGGAGAACGCGATGAGCTCACCCGACGGCCCCGTCGGCGCCGAGCGCAGCCTCGGCCAACTGGTCGCCACGGCGACCGGTGAGATGTCCGCGCTGGTGCACGACGAGATCGCGCTGGCCAAGGCTCAGCTGCGACAGGACGTCAAGCGCGGCGCGATCGGCGGTGGCGCGTTCGCCGCGGCCGGAGCGGTCCTCATCTTCTCGCTGCCCATGCTGAGCTTCGCGCTCGCGTACGGCATCCGGACCTGGAGCGACTGGAACCTCGCCGTCTGCTTCCTGCTGTCCTTCGCCGCCAATGTGCTGGTGGCCGGGCTGCTCGCGCTGATCGGCGTCGTCTTCGCCAAGAAGGCCAAGAAGGGCAAGGGCCCGCAGAAGGTCGCCGCTTCGGCCAAGGAGACGGCCGCCGTACTGGGGAACGTCAAACCGCATCCCCGCACGGTGAGCCCTGCGGGTGCAGTCGACGTCCGAATCGGTGAGACGGGGGCCACTGTGGCACGCTCGTCCTCATGACGGACCCCGCCGCCCCATCGGCCCAACCCACCGCCTCGGTCGTACGCATCGAGGGACCCTGGACCCACCGGGATGTGGCCGCCAACGGCGCGCGCTTCCACATCGCCGAGATGGGGGACGGGCCGCTGGTCCTGCTCCTGCACGGCTTCCCGCAGTTCTGGTGGACGTGGCGGCACCAGATGGTGGCGCTCGCGGACGCCGGTTTCCGGGCCGTCGCGATGGACCTGCGGGGCGTGGGCGGCAGCGACCGCACGCCCCGCGGCTACGACCCGGCGAACCTCGCCCTCGACATCACGGGCGTGGTGCGCTCCCTCGGCGAGCCGGATGCCGCGCTCGTCGGGCACGACCTGGGCGGATACCTCGCGTGGACGGCGGCCGTGATGCGGCCCAAGCTGGTGCGCCGCCTCGCCGTCTCCTCGATGCCGCACCCGCGGCGCTGGCGCTCGGCGATGCTGTCGGACCGCAAGCAGAGCGCCTCGGCCTCGTACGTGTGGGGCTTCCAGCGCCCCTGGGTGCCGGAGCGTCAACTCGTCGCCGACGACGGAGCCCTGGTGGGCCGTCTGGTGCGGGACTGGTCCGGTCCGAGCCTGCCGGACGACGAGGCGGTCGAGACGTACCGGCGTGCCATGTGCATCCCGTCTACGGCGCACTGCTCGATCGAGCCGTACCGCTGGATGGTGCGGTCGATGGCACGGCCCGACGGCATCCAGTTCAACCGCCGCATGAAGCGCCCGGTGCGGGTGCCGACGCTGCATCTGCACGGCTCACTGGACCCCGTGATGCGCACGAGGAGCGCGGCGGGATCGGGCGAATACGTCGAAGCGCCCTACCGTTGGCGGCTGTTCGACGGCCTCGGACACTTCCCGCACGAGGAGGATCCGGTGGCGTTCTCCACGGAACTGGTGAACTGGCTGAAGGATCCCGAGCCGGACCGGTGAGGGTTCGCGGCGTGGGGCGTGGAGATTTCCGAGGTTTTCCCGAGCCGCATGCGAACGCCTGTCCTACGAACGCCAATTGCCTCGCGCATAGGCCAATTGGGGCCCCTGTGCGCGGTTACCGACCATGAGGCACGGGCAGACGTCGGGGTATGGGCTGGACGCACGACTACAGTGACGTAGCACGCAATCGCCGCTCGGCCACAGCGCTGAACAGCCGTGAGAGGGGCGGGCCACAGGATCCGGGCCACCACGGCCCCCCTCAAGAAATGGGCATTCCCCGCATTCTCCGCCGGAGGGCCCGCTGGGTCTCCGCGCGGCTCCGGCACACGCGCGACTGACCTGTTCCGCGACTGATCCCGTTCTCCGGGCCCCCCGACCGCCGCTCTAGAGCGCGCAGCCCTGGCTGTCGACCTCCTGGTTGGCGGTGCGGCCCCGCTCGATGTCCGCGCGCACCTCGTCCACCGTCAGCGCATAACCGGTGTCCGGGTCGTCGAGGGACTTCGCGAAGACCACGCCGTAGACCTTGCCGTCGGGCGTGAGCAGCGGGCCGCCGGAGTTGCCCTGGCGGACGGTCGCATAGAGCGAGTACACATCGCGGCGCACGGTGCCGCGGTGGTAGATGTCCGGGCCCTTGGCCGTGATGCGGCCGCGCACGCGCGCGGGACGGACGTCGTAGGGCCCGTCCTCGGGGAAGCCCGCGACGATGGCTCCCGCGCCGCTGGGCGCGTCCTTGGACGTGAACTGCAGGGGCGGCGCCTTCAGCGTGGGCACGTCCAGTACGGCGATGTCCCGCTCCCAGTCGTAGAGCACGACCTTCGCGTCGTACATCTGGTTCTGATCGCCTATCTGGACCGTCGGCTCGTCCACGCCACCGACCACGTGCGCGTTCGTCATCACGCGGCGGTCCGCGAAGACGAATCCGGTGCCTTCGAGGACCTTGCCGCAGCTGTGGGCCTCACCGCGGACCTTCACGATGGAGCGCTTGGCCTTCGTGGCGACCTCGCTCTTGGCGAGCTTGGGGTCCGGCGGCTGGACGTCCTTGATCGGCTCGTTCGAGAACGGGCTGAAGACCTGCGGGAAGCCGTTGCGCGCGAGGACCGAGCGGAAGTCCGAGAACCAGGTGTCGGCCTGCCCGGGCAGGGCACGGTCGACACCGAGCAGCACCTTGGAGCTGCGCAGCTCCTTGCCGATCGTCGGCAGCGTCGCGCCCGCGACGAGAGAGCCGAGCAGCCAGGCGACGAGCAGCATCGCCACCACGTTCACCAGGGCGCCGCCCGTGGCGTCCAGGGCACGGGCGGGCTGCCAGGTGATGTGTCTGCGCAGCTTGTTGCCGAGGTGGGTGGTGAAGGCCTGGCCGATCGAGGCACAGACGATCACGATGACGACGGCCACCACCGACGCGGTCGTACTCACCGCGGCCGCGTCGTCGTCCGTGAGCGCGTCCCAGACGATCGGCAACAGATAGACGGCGATGATGCCGCCGCCGAGAAATCCGATCACCGAGAGGATGCCGACCACGAAGCCCTGGCGATAGCCCACGACCGCGAACCACACGGCGGCGAGCAACAGCAGGACGTCCAGCACGTTCACCGATTCAATCCTCGCCTCGCATCGCGGTCGCCCGTTCCACGCAACCTTGTCATGCGCGCCAGTCGAGCGGGACCTGCCTGCTGCGGTCCCAAGGGCGCTCCCAGCCCGCGAAGTGCAGGATTCTATCGATCACTCCGGCCGTGAAACCCCAGACCAGAGCGGACTCGACGAGGAACGCGGGGCCGTGGTGACCGCTGGGGTGCACCGCCATCGCGCGATTCGCCGGGTCCGTGAGATCGGCCACGGGAACCGTGAAGACCCGGGCCGTCTCGTTCGGATCGACGACGCCCACCGGGGTCGGCGTGCGCCACCAGCCGAGCACGGGTGTCACGACGAAGTCGCTCACGGGGATGAAGAGGCGGGGCAGCTCGGCGAAGAGCTGGACGCCCCGGGGGTCGAGTCCCGTCTCCTCCTCGGCCTCGCGCAGGGCGGCCCGCAGCGGCCCCTCGCCCTGGGGGTCGCCGTCCTCGGGGTCGAGGGCGCCGCCGGGGAAGGAGGGCTGGCCGGCGTGCGAGCGGAGGGACCCGGCGCGCTCCATCAGGAGCAGCTCGGGGCCCTGATCGCCCTCTCCGAAGAGGATGAGCACGGCGGACTGGCGCCCGGCACCGCTCTCCGGAGGCAGGAAGCGGCTCAGCTGGAGCGGCTGGACGGTCTCGGCGGCGTGGACGACCGGGTCGAGCCAGGAGGGCAGGCCTGCCGTACTGAGCAAGGGGGTGCCGTCCTGGGCGGCCTGGGCGGTGCGTCTGCCGTGCTCGTCGTGGGTCCTGGCCTCGTGCGGCGCGCGGCCCGCGTGATCCGCGTGCGGCGTGCGGCCCGCGCGGGTCGAATGGTTCGTGTCGCCGTCCATGGCGTTCGTCGTCTCGCTCGCGTGCGTCATCGGCACCCCCGTCCGTGTCTGGACAACGCTCTCTCCCCTGCGGTTCGTTCCACCCTGCTCCGGCGTCACCTCAGCCCGCGGCGAGCGGGGGCGCCGGCTTGCCGGGATAGTCCGGCGGCGGCTTGAGGCGCTGGCCCGGGAGGCCGCCCATCTCGTACTTCAGCAGCTTCTTCGCCTTCTCCGGGTCCGTCTCGCCCTCCCCGTACGACGGGCAGAGCGGGGCGATCGGGCAGGCGCCGCAGGCGGGCTTGCGGGAGTGGCAGATGCGGCGGCCGTGGAAGATCACGCGGTGCGAGAGCATCGTCCACTCGCTCTTCGGGAAGAGCTCGGCGACGGCCGTCTCGACCTTCTCCGGGTCGGTCTCCTCGGTCCACTTCCAGCGGCGGACCAGGCGGCCGAAGTGGGTGTCCACAGTGATGCCCGGGACGCCGAAGGCGTTGCCCAGCACCACGAAGGCGGTCTTGCGGCCCACTCCGGGCAGCTTCACGAGATCCTCTATGCGGCCCGGGACCTCGCCGCCGAAGTCGTCCCGCAGCGCCTTCGCCAGGCCCATGATCGACTTGGTCTTGGCGCGGAAGAAGCCGGTCGGTCTGATCAGCTCCTCGACCTCCTCGGGGACGGCCGCGGCGAGGTCCTCCGGAGTGGGGTACTTGGCGAAGAGGCGCGGGGTCGTCTGGTTCACGCGCAGGTCGGTGGTCTGGGCGGAGAGGACCGTGGCGACCAGGAGCTCGAAGGGGTTCTCGAAGTCCAGCTCCGGGTGTGCGTACGAATACACCTCGGCGAGCTCGCGGTTGATCCGCCGGGCGCGGCGGACGAGGGCGGTGCGGGACTCCTGGGGGG
>NZ_LIPN01000415.1 GCF_001418325.1 Streptomyces atriruber
GCCCACGTACCCCCCTGCTCCGGAGCCCGCCCCTCCGCGCTCACCAGCGTCGCCGTGAGCGGAGGCGCGTCCGAGAGGGTGTCCTGAGCCGCACTGGCCGGCTCCAGCGGGCCCTCCTCCAGGGCTGCGGGCCCCGAGGACGCCGCACCGCCCGCCAGCCGCACCGCGTGCTTCAGCGCGCCCAGCGCGAGGAGTTCGGGCGGCGCCTGCACGCTCTCCCTGCCGAGCGTGGCGACGCGCGAACGCACCTGTTCCATCCGGGTGCTGCCGCCCACGAGCAGCAGCGTGTCGACGTCCGTCGGCGTCATCCCCGACTGGTCGAGCAGGGCCCGGGCCCGGTCGAGCGTGCGCCCCACGTGCCGCTCCAGATACGCGTCCAGATCGGGCCGCGCGAACCGCACCCACAGCGCGGGCCCGGCCCCCAGCTCCAGATCGAGCAGCGCCGCCTCCGGGCCCCCCGGCACGCCGAGCGCCTCCCGCGCCTCCTGCCCCCGCGCGCGAAGGCCCTGCCACACGGCCGCGTCGACCCCGTGGACCGAGCCCGCGCCGCGGTGTCTGCGCAGCAGCCGCACCGCCGACGACAGCGCCTCCGCGTCGAACGCCCGCCCTCCCGACGTGGCCCCGCCCTCGTAGCCGAGCGAGCGGAAGTGCCCGCGCACACTGCGGATCAGACCGATCTCGAACCCCTCGTACCCCATGCCGTAGACCAGGCAGGTGCCGCTGTCCCGCTCCGTCATGTGGCCGATGACCGCGGCCATGGAGTCGCTGACGAGGCGCGTCGGGTCGAGCCCTGCCTCGCGCGCCGCATCCCGCAGCGCCGCCCGCTGGGCCGAGCCGAACCGCGCGGGCACACTGATCACCGTCTGCGCCACCCGGCCCGGCGCCGCCGCCTCCACCCGCTCCCGCACCGACCGCAGCAGGCGCACCACGACCCGGTCCGCGTCGAGCTGTTTGCCGCCGATGTGCACCGGACGACCGCTGCCCAGACGGCTCTTGAGGCTCGGGAAGGTCACCGGCAGCTCGCCCACGTCGGCCTGCTCGCAGAGCAGCCACGGCCCGTCGCCCCACTCCGCGTCGAGGCGCCGCCCCGGCCGGTCCGGCAGCGCGTAGAGCGCACGGATGCCCGTGGCGCCGAAGTCGATGCCGAGGCTGACGGGGGCCGCCGCCTCCCGTGCGGGCCGCGCCCGTGTCATCCGCCCGCCGTCTCTTCGGCGAAGCGGAGGATGCCCTCGTAGTCGGGCCGGTCGGGGAGCGTCGGGACGGCCCGCTCGGACTGGGCGATCGCCACCAGGTTCACGAGGTTGCGCGCCTGCTGGGCGGTGCCGATGCTGTTGCCCTGCCGGTGTGCCTGCTTGACGTGCTCGACCGCCTCGTTGATCTGCCGGACGGTCTCCGGCGGCGCGCCCTCCGAAGCGAGCTCGGCCTGCCGGAACTGGCTCGCCAGGCCGCACTGGCGGTACATGTCGTCGAGCAGCAGTTCGGTGAGGCGCTTGTACTCACCGCTGTCGCCCATGGCCATCGCCCGCTGCGCCTGCTCGACGTCGCGGCGCACCTTCATCGCCTTCACGGGCTCGATGTAGGGCCCGTACCGCTTCAGGAAGTGGTCGGCCTCCCGTTCGGCGTAGCCCAGCTGCTCGCGCAGCATGGCGCTGTCCACCACCTCGACGGGTTCGGGCGGCGGTGTGCGCGGCTTCTCGCGGTTGGGGGTGGCCTCCAGGACCATGTCGGTGCCGCGCACGGAGATCTTCACCGTGATGATGCGGTCCGCCGAGTAGTTGAAGGAGACGTCCACCTGGCGGTTGATCTCGATCTCCTGCGGCAGCTCGAACTCGACCACGCCCTGTTCGTGGTTCTCGCTCGCCACCCTGCTGTCGCCCTCGTAGACCGGCACGCGGATGCGGCGGCTGTCGGTGGCGTGGAAGGTGCGCTGGCGCGGTTCGGACAGCGGATAGGGCGAGCCCGCCTCGATGATCTCGACGAACACGTCGCGCTGGCTGCCCTTGATCGCCGCGATGCCCATCGCCATCGGCGTCGACTCGTACAGCCCCGTGTCGCCCTTGGAGCGTCCGTCGGCGAGGCTGCGGCCGCAGTCCGTGCAGGCCTCCGCCCCGTACTCGTTGACCTTGGCGCACTTCGGGTCCGAGCACTCCACGCCGTGCAGTGTCTCGGCGAGCACGCCCGCGCCGAAGGCGACGCACTCCATGGGATTGATGTTCCTGCGGACCTTGTCCGCGCCGAAGAACGCCTCGACGGCCTCGTACACGGGCCGGGTGAGGGTGCCGCCGCCCACCAGCAGGACGTCGGAGATGTCGTCCGCGGAGAGTTCGTAGCGGGCCAGGGACTCCTGGACCAGGGTCATCGTCCGGGCCACCAGCGGCGCGATCATCCCCTGGAACTCGCCGCGCGTCAGCTTCATCTCGACGTCGAGGACGCCGCTCTCGCTGCTGTACGCGGCCGGGATCACGATGTACGTCTCCGGCATGTCGTTCAGCTCCCGCTTGGCGCGCTCGGCGGCCTTCTTCGCGTGGAACAGGAACGCCTTGTCGCCCGCCGGGTCCACGTGGTGCTCCTCGCGCATCCACGCGATGATCCGCTCCACGATCGCCAGGTCGAAGTCGTCCCCGCCCAGCCAGATGTCACCGGCCGCCCGCAGCACCTGGAACTGGCTCCTGCCCTCCTGGTCCTTGACCGCGTTGAGGACCGAGATGTCGAAGGTGCCGCCGCCCAGGTCGTAGACGAGCACCCGGCTGCGGGCACCGCCCGGCTTGTGCAGACCGAAGGCGACCGCCGCCGCCGTCGGCTCGTCGACGATCTTCTTGACCACGAGCCCCGCCTTCTCGGCGGCCTCGCGCGTGGCGGCCCGCTGGGCGTCGCGGAAGTAGGCGGGCACGGTGATCACGGCGTGCGTCACGGGCTCACCGAGGACCCGCGAGGCGTCTCTGACCAGCTTGTCCAGGATGACGCTGGAGATCTCCGCCGGGGTGCGGGCGCGCCCGCCGAACAGGACGTGGGCGCGCGGGTCCTGGTCGGGCCCCGCCACGATCTCGTAGCTCATCCGGTCGCGCGCCTGCACCACCGACGCGTCGGCGAAGTCCCGCCCCATCAGGCGCTTCACGGAGACGACGGTCTCCTTGGGCTGCCTGATCGCCCAGTTCAGCGCGTCCTCGCCGACCAGCGGCTGGTCCCTGCCGTCGCGGTGCCCGGCCCCGACGACGGACGGGGTGAGCCGCTCGCCCTTGCTGTTGGTGAGCACGGCGATGTCCGCGCGGTGCGGGTCGTGGGCGGCCACCGCGCTGTTGGTGGTGCCGAGGTCGATGCCGATGGCCTTCATTCCCGCTCCGTCCCTTGCTTCCTGACGCCGTCGACGGCGACGACCACCCGGGCGGCGCGCAGCACTTGCCCCCGGTATCGATACCCGCGCTGCACGATCTCAAGGACCTCGTCGCCGTCCGTTCCGGGCGGCGCGGTGCGGACGGCCTCGATGTGGTGCGTGGCCGGTTCGGCCCGCTCGCCCACGTGTCCGACGCGTTCGAGCCCCTCCTCCGCCAGATCCCTCTCCAGCTGTCCTGCGATCAGCGCCAGGCTCCTGCGGTACGTGTCCACATCGCCCGTCGCGCCGTCGGCGAGGAGCCGGTCGAAGGAGTCGAGGGCGTCGGCGCAGCGCAGCAACAGCCGTTCGGTGAGCGCCTGGTGGACGGAGTCACGGGCGGCAAGGGCGCGGGCGTGCTCGTAGGCGAGCCGGGCCGTCGGGTCAGACATCGAACCGGATCAGGTCGATCAGATCGTCCGGCCGGTGCGCGGCGGCGGCCGCCGCCGGGAGCGGGTCCGGTCCCGCGGCCAGCGCACGGTCGATGTCCGCGGTGGCCAGGGGGAGTTCGGCTTCGAGGTCGACGTCGTAGAGCAGCAGGTCGACGAGGAGCCGACGGCGTACGCCGCGCAGCTCGTCCCACGCCTGCTGGGTGACCGACGTCATCAGGTGCCGGGCGAGCAGTTCGAAGGACACGTCCTGCATGTCCTTGTGGGACGTCCAGGGGGTGACGCCGGCCGGGGCGAGCAGTTCGTAGGGCGAGGGGCGGGAG
>NZ_LIPN01000416.1 GCF_001418325.1 Streptomyces atriruber
GCGGAAGGCGTCGGCGAGGGCGCGGGCGGTGGGCCCGTCGACGGCATTTCGCACGGTGGGGCGGGACAGCACGATGGTGGTGATGGGGCCTGCGCGTTCGCTGCGTACCGGCATGGGGCAAGCCGACCACGGGAACGGGGCGCCGGACAAGGTGTGTTCGGGCCCCCGCTCCCCCGTGCACGCGACGCGCCCCGCCCCTGGTGAGGGGCGGGGCGCGTCATACAGGAGCGCCGGCCGGACGCGGACTGCGGAAGGCGGAGCGCCACCGGCCGGTGCCCGACGCCGGTCAGGCCTTGCGGCCCCGCGTCGTCTTCTTAGCGACCGCCTTCTTGGCGGAGCCGGTCTCCTTGGCGGAGGCGACCGACTTCGTGGCCGTGCTCTTCTTCGTGGCGGCCGTCTTCTTCGCGGTGGCGGCCTTCTTGGCCGCGCTCGCGCTCTCCGCCTCGGCCGCCTTGCTGGCGACCTTGCCCAGAGCCGGACCCACGCCACCGGCCGCCGCCCGCGCCGCGGCCGTCTTCCTCGTGCCCTCGGCCCTCGCCGCCACCACCTTCTTGGCGGCCGACTTCTTCGCGGCGGTCTTCTTCGCGGGAGTCTTCTTCGCCGCCCCACGCCCCTGCGAGGGCAGTGCGTCGCTGATCCGGTCCGCCGAGATGATGTCCCGCAGGAACTTGCCGGTGTGGCTGGCCGGGACCCCCGCGACCTCCTCGGGCGTGCCTTCGGCGATGACCAGGCCGCCGCCGTTGCCTCCCTCGGGGCCCATGTCGACGACCCAGTCCGCGGTCTTGATCACGTCGAGGTTGTGCTCGATGACGATGACCGTGTTGCCCTTGTCGACCAGGCCGGAGAGGACCGTGATCAGCTTGCTGATGTCCTCGAAGTGCAGACCGGTGGTCGGCTCGTCGAGGACGTACACGGTCCGGCCCGTCGACCGCTTCTGGAGCTCGGAGGCCAGCTTCACGCGCTGGGCCTCGCCTCCGGAGAGCGTGGGCGCCGACTGCCCGAGGCGCACGTACCCGAGGCCGACGTCGTTGAGCGTCTTCAGGTGACGGGCGATGGCGGGCACGGCCTCGAAGAAGGCGAGCGCCTCCTCGATCGGCATGTCGAGGACCTCGGCGATGGACTTGCCCTTGTAGTGCACGTCCAGCGTCTCGCGGTTGTAGCGCGCGCCGTGGCAGACCTCGCACGGGACGTACACGTCCGGGAGGAAGTTCATCTCGATCTTGATGGTGCCGTCACCGGAGCAGTTCTCGCAGCGACCGCCCTTGACGTTGAAGGAGAAGCGGCCGGGCAGATAGCCCCGGACCTTCGCCTCCGTGGTCTCCGCGAAGAGGCGGCGGACGTGGTCGAAGACTCCCGTGTACGTCGCCGGGTTCGACCGGGGGGTGCGGCCGATGGGCGACTGGTCGACGTGCACGACCTTGTCGACCAGCTCGTCGCCGTCCACGCGCGTGTGGCGGCCGGGGACGGACCGGGCGCCGTTCAGCTCGCGGGCCAGGTGCGTGTACAGGATGTCGTTCACGAGCGTCGACTTGCCCGAGCCCGAGACGCCCGTGACCGCGGTGAGGACGCCGAGCGGGAAGGAGACGTCGATGTCCTGGAGGTTGTTCTCCCGGGCGCCGTGCACCGTGAGCTGCCGGGACGGGTCGGCCGGGCGGCGGACGTCCGGGACCGGGATGGCCTTCTTGCCCGACAGATACTGCCCGGTGATCGACTTGTCGTTGGCGAGCAGCTCCTTCATGGAGCCGCTGTGCACGACCTTGCCGCCGTGCTCGCCCGCGCCGGGGCCGATGTCGACGACCCAGTCGGCGACCTTGATCGTGTCCTCGTCGTGCTCGACGACGATGAGCGTGTTGCCCATGTCGCGCAGGCGGACGAGCGTCTCGATCAGGCGGTGGTTGTCGCGCTGGTGGAGGCCGATGGACGGCTCGTCCAGGACGTACAGCACGCCGACCAGGCCGGAGCCGATCTGGGTGGCCAGGCGGATGCGCTGGGCCTCGCCTCCGGAGAGGGTGCCCGCGGCGCGGTTCAGCGAGAGGTAGTCCAGGCCGACGTCGACCAGGAAGCGCAGCCGTTCGTTGACCTCCTTGAGGACCCGCTCGGCGATCTTCTTGTCGCGGGCGCCCAGCTTCAGCTCGGCGAGGAAGTCCGCGCAGTCGCTGATGGACATCGCGGAGACCTCGGCGATGGACTTCCCCATGACCGAGACGGCCAGGACGATCGGCTTGAGGCGGGTGCCCTCACAGGTGGGGCAGGGCACCTCGCGCATGTACCCCTCGAAGCGCTCGCGGCTGGCGTCGCTCTCGGCCTCGCTGTGGCGGCGCTTGACGAAGGGGACGGCGCCTTCGAAGGCGGTGGTGTAGACCCGCTCGCGGCCGTACCGATTGCGGTAGCGGACCTCGATCTGGGTCTTGTGGCCGTTGAGGAGGGCCTTCTTGGCGCGCTGCGGCAGGCCCGCCCAGGGCATGTCGGTGGAGAAGCCGAGAGCGTCGGCCAGGGCTCCGACGAGCCGGCCGAAGTACTCCTTGGTGTGGCCGTGCGACCAGGGGTGGATGGCGCCCTCGTCGAGCGACTTGTCCTCGTCCGGGACGATCAGCTCGGGGTCGACCTCCATGCGCGTGCCGATGCCGGTGCAGTCCGGGCAGGCGCCGAAGGGCGAGTTGAAGGAGAAGGAGCGGGGCTCGAGCTCCTCGAAGGACAGGTCGTCGTAGGGGCAGTAGAGGTGCTCCGAGTACATCCGCTCGCGCTCGGGGTCGTCCTCGGGGAGGTCGACGAAGTCGAGCACGACCATGCCGCCGGAGAGGCCGAGGGCGGTCTCCACGGAGTCGGTGAGGCGGCGCTTGGCGGAGTCCTTCACCGTGAGGCGGTCGACGACCACCTCGATGGTGTGCTTCTCCTGCTTCTTGAGCGTGGGCGGCTCGGAGAGCTGGATCGTCTCGCCGTCGACCCGCGCGCGGGAGTACCCCTTCGTCTGGAGGTCGGCGAAGAGGTCGACGAACTCGCCCTTGCGCTCGCGGACCAGCGGCGACAGGACCTGGAAACGGCTGCCCTCGGGCAGTTCGAGGACCTTGTCGACGATGGCCTGCGGCGACTGCCGGGAGATCGGGCGGCCGCACTCGGGACAGTGCGGCTTGCCGATGCGCGCGAAGAGCAGGCGCAGGTAGTCGTAGACCTCGGTGATGGTGCCGACCGTCGAGCGCGGGTTGCGCGAGGTCGACTTCTGGTCGATGGAGACCGCGGGCGAGAGGCCCTCGATGAAGTCGACATCCGGCTTGTCCATCTGGCCCAGGAACTGCCGGGCGTACGAGGACAGCGATTCGACGTACCGCCGCTGGCCCTCGGCGAAGATCGTGTCGAACGCGAGCGAGGACTTGCCCGACCCGGAGAGTCCGGTGAACACGATGAGGGAGTCACGCGGGAGATCGAGCGAGACGTTCTTGAGATTGTGCTCGCGCGCGCCACGGACGATGAGACGGTCGGCCACGCCGGTCCGCACCTTTCTTGAGAGAAGAGACAGGGGGCAGAACCCCCGTCGTTCACAGACTAGGGCGAGCCACTGACAACGCCGGGCCGCTTCCCTGGTTCCACGTACACAACAAACCCGGACCTTCAAGAATGCCCGATGCCGCCCCCGACCATATAGCACGCGTATTCGATTTGAGGGCGGGTTCGGAGCCCTTCACCCGAACGTGTGGCACAGCTATGGTCGACCGCATGATTGATCATGTGCGCGACCTGGCGTCTGTACGTGACGCGACCGACCGGCTGCTCAGCGCAGCGGGGAAACTGAACAACGATTCGACTGCCGAACCGTCACGGCTGCCGGGCTGGAGCCGCGGCCACATCCTCGCGCACATCGCGCGGAACGCGGACGCACTGGTGAACGTCCTCGCCGGACGCCCGATGTACGAGAGCGCGCAGACGCGCGACGCGGACATCGAACGGGATGCGCCGCGACCGCTGGACGTGCAGCTGGCGGACGTGCGCGAGAGCGGGGCCCGCTTCCTGGCCGAGGGCGAGCGCCCCGCCGACTGGTCCCGCACGGTGGAGCTGCGCAACGGCATCACCGACTCCGCGTCCCGGGTGCCCTTCCGTCGCTGGGTCGAGGTGGAGCTGCACCATGTCGACCTCGGCATCGGATACGAGCTGGAGGATCTGCCCGAGGAGTTCGTGCAGCGGGAGATCGCGTTCCTGACGGCACGCTTCGCGGGGAACCCCGACGTCCCGCCCACCCTGCTCACGGACGGCACGCACGCGTGGAGCACGGGCCGGGAGGGCCGACCCGAGATCACCGTCTCCGGGCCCGCGCCCGAGCTGGTCGGCTGGCTCGCCGGCCGCCGGGACGGCTCCGCGCTCACGGCCGAAGGGGGCCTCCTGCCGCCCCTGCCCCCGCTATAGGCTGAGGCACATGACGTACAGCGGAGCGGTGAAGGTCGGCGGGCCCGCGGATGTGCACGAGCTGCCGGACCTGATGATTTCGAAGGTCGCGGTCGGGCCGATGGACAACAACGCCTACCTGCTGCGCTGCCGGGCCACCGGCGAGCAGCTGCTGATCGACGCGGCGAACGACGCCGGGACGCTGCTGACGCTGATCGGTGACGACGGCATCGCGTCCGTCGTCACCACGCATCAGCACGGCGACCACTGGCAGGCCCTGGCCGCCGTCGTGGACGCCACCCGGGCGCGGACGTACGCGGGCCGCGAGGACGCCACCGGCATCCCCGTCCCGACGGACGTCCTGGTCGACGACAACGACACGATCACGGTCGGCCGCGTCACGCTGACCGCGCGGCACCTGGTGGGCCACACCCCGGGTTCGATCGCGCTGGTCTACGACGACCCGCACGGCCACCCGCACGTGTTCACCGGCGACTGCCTCTTCCCGGGCGGCGTCGGCAACACGCGGAAGGACCCGGTGGCCTTCGCGAGCCTCATCGGCGACGTCGAGACGAAGATCTTCGGGACGCTGCCGGACGAGACGTGGGTCTACCCCGGCCACGGCGGCGACACGACGCTCGGCGCCGAGCGGCCGCAGCTCGCCGACTGGCGCGCACGGGGCTGGTGAAGCAGCCCGGTCGAAGCAGGACCGGTGACCCCGGGGGTACGCGTCACGCCCCGGCGGCGACCAGCGCCGCCACTCGCTCCACGGCGAACGCGTACCCCTGCACACCGCACCCCGCGATGACGCCGTCGGCGCGCTGCGAGACGTAGCTGTGGTGCCGGAAGGCCTCGCGCTGGTGGATGTTGGAGATGTGCACCTCCAACACCGGCATCCCGTCACAGGTGTTGAGCGCGTCCAGGATCGCGACGGACGTGTGGGAGTAGGCCGCCGGGTTGATGACGATGCCCGCGTGGTGCTCGCGCGCTTCGTGGATCCAGTCGACCAACTCGCCCTCGTGGTTGGTCTGTCGCAGGTCCACGGTCCCGCCGTGCGCGGCCGCGGCCTTGGCGCACAGGGCCTCGACGTCGGCGAGGGTGTCCGTGCCGTAGATCTCGGGCTGGCGGCGGCCGAGGAGGTTCAGGTTCGGGCCGTTCAGGATCATGATCGGGGCGGTGGCGAGGCTGCGCGTCATAAGGGAGGTCTATCACGCCTCCCGCGCGCGCGAGGACCCCTGTCCAGCTCCAGAACGGTCGCCATGAGTTACCGGTTGTCACTATGGGTAGTTGACGCGGCATGCACCGAACTGCGCCACCCTCACTGCCGCGGCTCGCGGCCGCCTCGCTCGCCGGGACCGCCATCGAGTTCTACGACTTCTTCATCTACGGGACGGCGGCGGCTCTGGTCCTGGGGCCGTTGTTCTTCCCCACGTTCTCGCCGCTCGCCGGAACCCTCGCCGCCTTCGCGACCTTCGGGGTGGGCTTCGTCGCGCGTCCGCTGGGGTCCGTCCTCTTCGGGCACATCGGCGACCGGCACGGGCGGCGCCCCGTGCTCATCGCGTCGCTGCTCCTCACCGGCGTCGCCACGGTCGCCGTCGGCTGCGTACCGACGTACGGATCGATCGGGATCGCCGCTCCCGTGCTCCTCCTCGTGCTGCGCTTTCTGCAGGGCCTCGGGCTCGGGGGCGAGTGGGGCGGTGCCGTGCTGCTGACCGCGGAGCACGCGCCGGCCGAGCGGCGCGGGCTGTGGGCGAGCTTTCCGCAGATCGGCCCCTCGGTCGGGTTCCTGCTGGCCAACGGCATCATGCTGGCCCTGTCCGCCACCCTCACCGAGGCGCAGTTCGCGGCCTGGGGGTGGCGGGTGCCGTTCTGGGTCGCGGGCCTGCTCGTGGCGGCCGGTCTCGCGCTGCGCAGCTCGCTCGCCGAGAGCCCGGACTTCCTGGAGCTGCGCGAGCACGCGCGCGTGCCGCTCGCCGAGGTGGTGCGCGGGCACTGGCGGCTGGTCCTCCTGACGGCGGGCGCGCTCGCGGTCGGATACGCGGTGTTCTACGCCGTGACGACCTGGTCGCTCTCGTACGGAGTGGAGCGGCTCGGCGTGAGCCGTACGGTCATGCTGGCCTGCGTCATGGCCGCGGTGGTGGTGAAGGGCGCCCTGACGCCGCTGGTCGCCGTGCTCGGCGACCGGTACGGGCGGCGGCCGTTGTGCCTGCTCGGCTGCGCCGCGACGGCCCTGTGGATGTTCCCGATGATCGCGCTGCTCGCGACCGGACAGCCGCTGCTGATGTTCACCGGGTTCCTGGTGGCGATGCTCGCGTTCATCACGATGTTCGCCGTGATCGGCGCGTATCTGCCGGAGCTGTACGAGCCGCGGATGCGCTGCACGGGCGCCGCGGTCGGCTACAACCTCGGCGGGGTCGTCGGGGGCGCTCTCACCCCGATCGTGGCGACCGCGGCGGCGCACGGGGACGGGACGCCGTGGGGCGTGGCCGCGTATCTGACGGGCATCGCGCTGCTGAGCCTCGGGTGCTTCGCGCTGCTGCCGGAGACCCGGCCGGTCGCGGTCCCGGACCCGGCTGCCGCTACGGGGTGACCGCGAGCTCCAGGAACGCCGCGAACAGCACCAGATGGACCCCGCCCTGCAGCGGTGTGGCGCGCCCCGGCACGACCGTGAGCGTGCCGACGATCACGGTGAGCGCCAGCAGCACCATGTGGGTCGAGCTCAGCCCGAGCACGAGCGGTCCCGACAGCCACACGGAGGCGATGGCGACCGCCGGGATGGTCAGCCCGATGCTGGCCATCGCCGAGCCGAGGGCGAGGTTGAGGCTGGTCTGCACGCGGTCGCGGCGGGCGGCGCGCATGGCCGCGATGGTCTCCGGGAGCAGCACGAGCAGCGCGATGATCACGCCGACGACGGCGTGCGGCATGCCGGCGCTCTCCACGCCCGACTCGATCGTCGGGGACACGCCCTTGGCCAGGCCGACCACGCCGATCAGCGCGAGCCCGAGCAGCCCCAGGCTCAGCATCGCCGCCTTGGCGGAGGGGCCCTCGGCGTGGCTGTCGGTGTCGATGACCTCGCCCTGTTTGGTGAGGGGCAGGAAGTAGTCGCGGTGCCGCACGGTCTGGGTGGTCACGAAGATGCCGTAGAGGACGATCGAGGCGATCGCGGCGAAGGTCAGCTGGGCCGTGGAGAACTCGGGGCCCTGCTTGGTGGTGGTGAACGTCGGCAGGACCAGGCAGAGCGTGGCCAGCGTCGCGACGGTGGCGAGGGCGGCGCCGGTGCCCTCGGGGTTGAAGACGGCGACGCGGTGGCGGAGCGCGCCCACCAGGAGGCAGAGCCCGACGATGCCGTTGCAGGTGATCATCACGGCGGCGAAGACGGTGTCCCGCGCGAGGGTGGCACTCTTGTCGCCGCCGTCGGCCATGAGGGTGACGATCAGCGCCACTTCGATGATCGTCACCGCTACCGCGAGGACGAGTGAGCCGAAGGGTTCGCCGACGCGGTGCGCGATGACCTCGGCGTGGTGGACGGCGGCGAGCACCGACCCCGCGAGGATCAGCGTCACCACGACGACCACCACGCCGGGCAGGTCCCGCCCCCAGGTGAGAGCGAGGAGAACGATCGCGAGGACCGGCACCACGGCCGTCCACTGCATGCCGAGCGCCCGGAGCCGAGTGACCATGACTCGATGCTGCCCCGGGCGCTCTGGTGCCGCTACTCGGTGACTCCCGCCCGGTGCGGGGCGGGAGTCGTGCCGTCAGGCCTCGATGCTGTCCTTCCGGGCGTCGCCCTCGGCCTCGGCCGCCGCCTGCTGCTCCTGCTTCTTGGAGGCGATGAGGCTGGTGATCGTGGTGATCACCAGGACGCCGCAGATGACGCCGAGCGAGACCGGGATGGAGATCTCGGGGACGTGCACCCCGTTCTCGTGCAGGGCGTGCAGCACGAGCTTCACACCGATGAAGCCGAGGATCACCGACAGGCCGTAGCTGAGGTGGACCAGCTTCCTGAGGAGTCCGCCGATCAGGAAGTACAGCTGGCGCAGGCCCATCAGGGCGAAGGCGTTGGCGGTGAAGACGATGTACGGGTCCTGGGTGAGGCCGAAGATCGCGGGGATGGAGTCCATCGCGAAGAGCACGTCGGTGGTGCCGATGGCGAGCATGACGACCATGAGGGGCGTCATGATCTTCTTGCCGTTCTTCTTGATGAACAGCTTCGTGCCCTCGTACCGGTCCGAGACGCCGAACTTCTTCTCGATGGACTTCAGGAGGCGGTTCTCCTCCCAGTCCTCTTCCTCGTCGTCGGCACGGGCCTCCTGGATGAGCTTCCAGGCGGTGTAGATCAGGAACGCGCCGAAGATGTAGAAGACCCACGAGAAGTTGGCGATGACCGCGGCGCCGGCGGCGATGAAGATCGCTCGCAGGACCAGGGCGATCAGCACGCCGAACAGCAGAACCCGCTGCTGCAGGTGGGAGGGCACCGAGAACTTCGCCATGATCAGGATGAAGACGAAGAGGTTGTCCACGGAGAGGGACTTCTCGGTGATGAAGCCCGCGAAGAACTCGCCGGACGCCTGGCTCTCGCCCGCGATCAGCAGGCCCAGGCCGAAGAGTGCGGCGAGGACGATCCACACGATCGTCCAGATTCCGGCTTCCTTGATCGACACGTCATGGGGCTTGCGCCCGATGAAGAAGTCGACCGCGATCAGGGCACACAGACCGAGAACGGTCGTCACCCACAGGGTCATTGAAACGTCCACTGCGCCTCCGGCGTCGTACGGCTACTGATCAGCGTCGTCGCTGCCGGAGGTCTCTTCCACCCGAGGCGGTTGCCGCCATGAGTCGGGCCGACGCCCCGGGACCGATGGCGGTCCGTATTGACGGGTACGTCGCAGCCGGGAGTACTCCCCTCCGCAGGTAGAAGCGTACGCGAAACACCAAGCATTGGTAAAGAAGACGGTAAACAAGAGCCAAAAGTCCTGGTCAGAGACTTACAAAAGTCGCTTTAACGTCAACGTCCGCCGTTGCGCCGGGCCGTCGCGACCCGGTCGAGGACCTGCCGCAGGATCTGGCTGCCCGGCGGGAACACCGGCGGGTCGTACGTCCACGTGTGCCCGACCCAGGGGTCGGCCAGGTGGTCGTCGGGCACCGGCGTCAGCCGCAGGAGCGCACGCCACAGGGGGTCGAGCAGCGGCCCGTACTCCGCGGCGTCCTCGCGGTCGGCGACCATCATGAGGTGGACGCCGACGGCCGGGCCCTCGTCCGCGAGATAGCGCAGCCGGGTCACGGCGCGGTCGTCGAAGCCGTGCGGGAAGTCGTTGACGATCAGGAGCTGCTCGGCGATGTCCAGGTCCGGCGGCAGCGCGTCGGCGGCGCCGCCGCGGACGGCCATCTGGACCAGGTCCACGCGCTGGGTGAGCCTGCTGAGGACCTCCTCGGCACCGGCCGCACCGGTGGCCGGGGGCCCGGCGAGCACGCCGGCCGACACGAGCGGTGCGAGCGCGGGCGCGGCGGAGCCGGCCGCGTCGATGACGTGCACCTGGAACTCGCCCGCCGGATAGGCCGCGAGGAGCCGGGCCGCGTGCGCGACCGCGGTGTCCATGGCCAGCCTGCGCAGCTCGGTGGAGTCCGTGAAGGAGTTGGTGAGGGCCTTGCCGCTGTCGATCCACAGGCCGCGCTCCAGGGGCAGCCGGACGAGCATCGGGATCCGCAGGTCGACACGCTCGGGCAGATGGAGGTCGCCGAGACGCAGCGCCATGGGGATCTCCATCGGCGCGCGGTAGGCGTGCCAGGCGGGGTTGCTCCACGATGCGTACGCCGGGGGCAGGGCGGGCTCGACGACGTCGGCCTCGGCGGCGAGCTGGGCCAGGTCGCGGTCGAGGGCTGCCCTGGCCTGGCCGACCAGGTCGGCGTGCTTGGCGCGGGCGGTCTCACGGGCGGCGTCACCCGCGCCGCCGATGCGGCTGCGGGGGTCGGAGAGGACCTTGTCGAGCTCCTGCTCCATGCGGGAGTCGGCGAAGTCGACGGCGCTGCGGTACGCCGCCGTGGTGCGGGCCAGGTCCTCGAACATGCCCCACACCTGGTTGTAGAGCCGCTCCTCCATGGACCAGCC
>NZ_LIPN01000417.1 GCF_001418325.1 Streptomyces atriruber
GCGGCGGGGCGGTGTGGGCACGTGCGGGGCACCTCCGCGAGACGGGCCGTGGCCCGGTTGGGGACGAGCCGGATAACCCAAGAAACGTAAGGCCATACGAAATGCGGCCCGGGGTAGCGACCCGGACGGCGCGCACCCGTGTCCCCCATTCGCGGTAACGTGACGCGTGATGAACGCGAAGTCTGAGGTGCAGCCTCCAGCCGTATCCGTGATCATGCCCGTCCTCAACGAGGAGCGGCATCTGCGCGAGGCCGTGCACGCGATCCTGCAGCAGGAGTACGCGGGCGAGATGGAGGTCGTCGTCGCGCTCGGCCCCTCCACCGACCGCACGGACGAGATCGCCGCCGAGCTGGTCCGCGAGACCGAATCGAACGCCTGGGGGCGGGTGCACACGGTCCCCAATCCGACCGGGCGCACGCCCGCGGCGCTCAACGCCGCGATCAAGGCGTCACGTCACCCGATCGTGGTGCGCGTCGACGGCCACGCGGCGCTCTCGCCGGGTTACATCACGACGGCCGTCCGCCTCCTGGAGGAGACCGGCGCGATGAACGTCGGCGGCATCATGCACGCCGAGGGGCAGAACGACTGGGAGCACGCGGTCGCCGCCGCCATGACGTCGAAGATCGGCGTGGGCAACGCCGCCTTCCACACCGGCGGCGACGCCCAGCAGGCCGAGACGGTCTACCTGGGCGTGTTCCGCCGCGAGGCCCTGGAGCAGCAGGGCGGTTACAACGAGGAGTTCATCCGCGCCCAGGACTGGGAGCTGAACTTCCGCATCCGCGAGGCCGGCGGCATGATCTGGTTCTCGCCCGAGCTGAAGGTCTCGTACCGCCCGCGGCCGAGCGTGCAGGCGCTCGCCAAGCAGTACAAGGACTACGGCAGGTGGCGCCACGTCGTCGCCCGCTACCACGAAGGCTCCATCAACCTCCGCTACCTCGCGCCGCCGACCGCGGTCTGCGCGATCGCCGCGGGCATCGTGGTGGGCGCGGCCCTCACGCCGTGGGGCTTCGTGATCCCCGGCGGCTACCTCGCGGCCATCGCCGCCGGATCCGTCCCCGCGGGCAAGGGCCTGCCGCTGAAGGCGCGCCTGCAGATCCCGGTGGCGCTCGCGACCATGCACATGTCGTGGGGCTGGGGCTTCCTCACCAGCCCGCGCTCGCTGGCCAAGAGGGTCATCGCCTCGCGCCGCCCGGCCGTCCTCGGGGAGACCCAGGAGGCCTGAGGGCCAGGAGACCCGAGAGGTCCAGGAGGCCCGAGAGGCCGTCACACGTCAGAAGAGGGCCCCGGCAGTGCGCCGGGGCCCCTCTGCGTCCTGGGTGGCTACCAGGTGAAGTTCGGGTCCACCTTCATGCACGCCTTCTTGTCGGACCCGCTGAGCGCATCCGCGGAATCCGGTGTCCTGTCGTCCTTCTTCTTCCCCTTGGGCGGGGTGTCGCCCTCGCGCCAGTCGGCGCCGACGACCAGCGTCACCCCCGACACGTCCGTCGACTTCTTCGCCGCGCTCAGCGGCAGCCCGAGGGACTTGGCGACCCGCTGGGCATCGCCCTCCAGGTCCGCGCTTGGATAGCGGACGACCGTCTTCTCCTCGGCCAGCGCCGTCGTCGTGTCCGGCGTCGCCTTCGTGAAGCCCTTGCCCGCCATGAGCTGGGCCACCGCGGTCGCCCGGCCGCCGGCCGGGGGCTCCACGTCGCTGCGCGTGCCGTTCTGGACCTGCACCGCGATCTCGTCGTCCGCGGCCGCCGGGTCGTCCGACACCTTCTCCTCGGCGGGCTTCTTCTTGCCCTTGCCGTCCAGCGGGATGTCGTCGCGGACCAGCCGGAAGAGCTGCTCCGCGTCCTCGGGCTTGGGGACGACGCGTGCGCCCGCGTACTCGAACGGCATGGTGGTCATCGTCGTCCGGCTCGGCGCGACCTTCTTGAGCTCGTTGCCCAGGTCGTACAGCTTCTTGGGGCTGCCGAGGCCGTCGTCGACCGTGAGCGCGTTCGTCGCCTCCTCGGCGAGCTTGCGCAGCTGGTTGGGGCTGGTCAGGCCGGTGTTCTCGCGGAGCTTGCGGACCAGCGCGTTCATGTACATGTGCTGGGCCTTGGCGCGGGAGATGTCGGTGCCGCCCTCGAAGCCGTAGCGGGTGCGCAGCCACTGCAGGGCCTGCTCGCCCTTGATCTCCGTGGTGCCCTTCTTCAGCTTCAGGCCCGAGCCCTTGCCCTCGCTGGTGCGCGAGTGGATGTTCTTGTCCACGCAGACGGGCACGCCGCCGATGGCGTCCGCCATGGAGACCACACCCGAGAAGTCGACCATCATGAAGTGGTTGATGTGGATGTTGGTGAGCTTCTCCCAGGTGGCCACCGTGCAGCCGGGGCCACCGCGGCCCAGCGACTCGTTCGTCATGTACTTCGGGCCGGTCTCCGCATAGACCTTGCCGTCGTCCGGATCGGTGCACTTGGGGATCTGCAGCAGGGTGTCGCGGGGCATGCTGACGACCGACATGTTGGAGCGGTCGGCCGAGACGTGCAGCAGCATCTGGACGTCCGCAAGCGGCGGTGAGCCGAACGTGTCCTTGGCGCCGCCGAGCTTCTGGTTCTCCTTGGAGTCCCGTGCGTCCGACCCGATGAGGAGGATGTTCAGCGGCGTCTGGCCCGCGGCGTTCGGCGTGGGCTCGGGGGCCCGGTGCTCGCCGAGGTTCAGGTCGTCCGTCTCGAGGTTGCCCTTGAGGTGCTGGTAGTAGAGGTATCCGGCGCCTGCAGTGCCGAGTATCAGGACCGACAGGACCGTCGCCGACCAGCGCAGGACACGGCGCTTCCGGCGCGGCGGACGTGCACCCCCGCCCGCGCCGCGCCGGTGTCTGGCACTGCCCTCCGGGGGATCGTCACCGCTGTCCGCGGACTTCCCCGGGCGCGCGCCGCCGTGCCGCGGGCCGTCCTGCGTGCCCACGGACGACCCGCCCTGCGTGCCCTCGTCCCAGCCGTGATCACTTGCGTGCGGAGCGCGTTGTCGCGCCCCCTCCTTACGCACGCTGTTCTGCCTCATCCCCAGCCCCTCCCCGCCCCATTCGTGAACTGCGGTCGCCCTGCGGCGCCTTGGCGCATTGTTAGACGCAGAACGACCGCTTCAGGTCACTTGGCGCACATAACCTTGTCCGCCTCGACCTTCTTGATGTCCTTCGGTGCCTTCGACGATGCATCAATGGGCACCCCCGCGCCCTTGAAGTCTCCGCCGAGCGTCAGCTTCATGGCCGGGAGGCCCTGTGCGTTCTTCTCGCTCTTGCCAGGCTTCAGGGCGGCGCCGGACAGACCCATGATGTCGGCGAGCCGACGGGCCTGGTCCGCCTGGTCAGGCGCGTACTCGAGCGTCGTCTTCTTGATGTCCGAGGGCGCGTTGCCCAGTTGGCTGGACTTGAGCACGCCCTCATTGTTCTGCAGCCACGTGAGAGTTGTCTGAGCGGCGCCCGTCTTCCCGCTGCCGTTGTAGATGTCGACGCGCACCTCGGAGGGGTCGGCCTTGGGGCCCTTGAGCCGGGCGGCCACCTCGGCCTTCTCCGCCTTCTCCTTCTTCTTCACCACGGTCAGGGACTCGTCGGCGCGCATCATCGCGAACAACTGCTCGGCCTTGGTCGGGTCCGGCACGACCGTGGTGTGGACCTTCTCGGCGGGGTTGTCGATGACCGGCACCGTGGCGAAGCTCAGGTTCTTCATGTCGAGCTTCCCGAGCTCCATGCCGAGGTCCTTGAGCTTCATTATGTCGGCGATCTTGGAGTCGACGGTGAGGGCCTTGGTGCCGGACTCCGCGAGGCTGATCATCTTCTTGGGGCTGGAGAGGGTGTCGTTCGACTTCAGCTTGCGCATCAGCGCGCTGAGGAACTGCTGCTGCAGCTCGATGCGGCTCAAGTCGCCGCCGGTGCCCACGGAGTGGCGCGTGCGGACGAACGCCAGCGCGTCCTCGCCCTCGATGGTGTGCTTGCCCTTGGGCAGCTTCAGGTGCGACTTGGGGTCGTCGATGTCCTTGGCGAGACAGACGTCCACACCGCCGACCGCGCTGGAGAGCGTCTTCACCGCGTTGAAGTCGGCCACCATGAAGTGGTCGGGCGTGATGCCGGTGATCTTGGTGACCGTGCGCATGGTGCAGCTGGGCGTGCGGTCGTACTGACCGAGGCTCTCGTTGAACCGCACGTTCTGCGTGCCGGGAATGTTCTTCGTGCTGCCGTCGTCCTGCTTGGTCGGGCAGTCCGGAATGTCGATGATCATGTCGCGCGGGATGCTCAACGCGGTCGCGTTCGTACGGTCCTTGGAGACGTGCAGCAGGATCGTCGTGTCCGCGTGACCGACGCTGCCCTCGTCGCCGTAGCCCTTGTTGCCGCTGCCGCTGCGCTTGTCGGTGCCCATCACCAGGATGTTGATGGCCCGGTCCTTGCTGAAGCCACCGGTGCTCGCGCCGTCATCGTCTATCGACGTGATGTTGTCGTTGAGGTGCTGGTAGTAGAGATAGCCGCCGGCGCAGCCCGCGACGAGCAGGAAGGCGAGCGAGCCGCCCGTCCAGATCATCGCCTTCTTGCCCTTGGACTTGCCCTTGCCCTTGGACTTCCGGGAATTCTGTTTGCGTCGGCCACCGGAGCCGGGCTCCGGCTCCTTCACGCGTCGCCTGCGCTGCCCCGGCACCTCGCGGCGCTCGTCGCGCTCGTCCGGGCGGGAGCGTTCACGGCCCGGTGCGGAGCGGCCGCGGCCGCCCGTACGGGATGACGATCCACGGGGTCCTGGCACCGACGACTGCCCTGCGGAGGGGCTCAGTCGCAGTTCGTAATCGCCGGTATCCGGGTTGAGAACCCACTGGTCTGCGGGGTCGATGTTCTCCGCCCGCCCACGGCCTTGCGCGTCCACGGTTGTTTGCGTCCTCCGTCGGGGCCACGCGGCGCCTTTCCCCCCTCAAGAAGGCGCTCGGTCAGTCGTTCCATCGGTGCATGGCCGAGAGGGCCTTGGCGCACCGGATCGCTCACACTATCCGCCCAGTTCAGCGCCGAACGACGCCGGTGACAAATTCCACTCCCCTACAACTGGGCAATCCGCCCTATTTCTTTGTGGGGCGAGCCCTTCCCTTGGGCAGCGTTTTACTCGCAGCTCGATCCTGCGGCCGTGTTGCCCCGGAATGTCGGCGCGGGTGACGGCGTATGTGAAGGGTCGTCCGGCTTCTCGTCGCTCCAGTCCTCGTCGGAGTCGTCGTACTCCTCCTCGTAGGAGGACTCCTCTCCCTCCGACTCCGCCGACTGGTCCGAGGGGTCCCGCCCTGCCTGTTCCGCGGGTTTCCGCGGGGTCACGGCCACCGGGGTGTCCGTGCGCAGCCGCGTGAAGAGCCGCTCCGCCGCGGGCTCGACGAGCTCGTCGCGATTGGCGTCGTACGTGTACGACTGCCGGGGCACGGTGAGGAACTGCACCCGTTCTGTGGGGATATTGCGCATGCCGCGCACCAGTTCGTACAAACCCCGCAGGCTCGCCAGTCCCGGGTCGGTCGTGAGCGAAGAAGTCGCCGCGTCGAGAACGGGATAGAGCTTCGTCGGATTCAGCAGGACGTCATTGCTCTGCACCTTGTTGACGAGGGCGCCGAGGAACTCCTGCTGGCGGTCCATCCGGTCGGTGTCGCTGCCATTGCCGAGGCTCTTGCGGGCCCGCACAAAACCCAGCGCCTGTTCGCCGTTGAGGGTCCGCAGCCCCGGCGCGAGCTTCACGTGCGCGTCGGGGTCGTCGATCGGCGCCCGGAGGCAGACCTGCACGCCGTCGACCGCGTCGACCATGTCCTTGAACCCCGCGAAGTCCACGACCATGTGGTGGTCGACGCGGATGTTCGTGAGCTTCTCGACGGTACGGACCGTGCAGGCCGTCCCGCCGAACTCGTAGGCCCAGTTGAACTGCGCGAACTGGGCCTCGGTCCGGGAGCCGTCCGGCTTGCGGCAGCCGGGGATGTCCACCATCAGGTCGCGCGGGATCGACACGGCGGTCGCGCTCTGCCGGTCGGCCGCCAGGTGCAGCAGGATCGTGGTGTCCGAGCGCTGGGTGCCGGGATCCCTGCCGTACTTGCGGTTGCCCTTGCCCGCGCGGGTGTCGGAGCCGAGCAGCAGGATGTTCTGCGCGTCGTGCACCAGCGGCGTCGGGCGCTCCTTCTCGTAGCGCGCCAGCTCGGCGGCCGCGTCGGTGTCCTTGGTGATGTTCCCGTTGAGCTTCTGGTACGCCGCCCACCCCACGCCTCCCGCGCCGAGCACGAGGACGGCGACGCCGATGGCGGTGTAGCGCAGCCAGCGGCGTCTGCGGCGGACGGCACCCGCGCCGGAGGGGCTCGCGCCCGCCCCGGGTCCGTACGTGGCCTTCGGCTCAGGCGCGGCGCCTTCCGGCCCGGAGGGCGTGCCTGCGTTCTCGGTCACGTGTGCGTCCACCCCTCATGGCTGCGTCGGTGCATGGTGCGTCCACTACGACCATGGCCCGACAAGCCACCGGCGGCCTCTGGACCAGCACCCGCACTGCGCCGAACGGGGTACGCAGAACCCCGCCCCGCGGCGTTCAGGGGGCGCGAGGAACGGCGCGACCAGCCACAGCGCACCTGCAGACGCACGCTTTCCGGGGCGGCGATCCGGGGGCGGCGATTCAGGGGCGCGGGGAACTGCGCAAGACGTCCAGCCACAGTGCACCCGCAGACGCACGCTTTCAGGGGCGGCGATCCGGGGCGGCGATTCAGGGGCGCGGGGAACTGCGCAAAACGTCCAGCCGCAGGGCACCT
>NZ_LIPN01000418.1 GCF_001418325.1 Streptomyces atriruber
GGCGGGGTGAAGTCGGCGATGCGTTCGCCGATGTCGAGGAGGCGCAGGCGGTGCCCTTGGGGGCCTGTGGCGTGCACCTGGTCGGCGCTGTGGGCGGTGAAGGCGATGGCCTGGAGTTCCTCGGGTGTGGCGGTGACCGGCTGCTTGCGTCCTTCCTTGAGGCGCCGGTAGGGGATGTCCAGCCAGATCTTTGCGTCCGGGGTGTCCGGGGCGGGGGCGAGTTCCCCGGGTGCGTACCCGCCGCTGCTGTCCTCGAAGTCGACCAGGATGTCGTCGTGGGCGGTAATCATGACTACTTGGCCCACGGGGTTGCCCGGGTTGTCGGTGGGGACGGTGGAAATCACCCGGTCGCCTTCTTGCCATGGATTCACTCTGCACGCCCCTGCCCTGGTCAGCCCTTCTTGCAGCCCTTCCAGCCTACGTGCCCCTTGACCCAGTAGGCGGTCCAGATACCCGTTTTGCCGTAGTTCTTGCCCTCGTGGTTAAGGTTGCGGTGCATCGTGACTACACACATGGTGCGCTTCTTCTTCCCGCGCCCGTACTTATAGGTGTGGGTGGTGGACACTGCGTTGACGCTGCCCTTGCTACCCCTGGCGTAGTTGTTGATTGCCTTGTCCCACAGGCTCATCGCGTAGCCGTTATAGGGGTGGTTGGCCTTGTTGCCGGTGGAGCCACCGCGCTTTATGTGCTCGAGCCCGTACTTGCGGTTGCCCACGCGGATCAGTGTGTGTTCAAAGTCCGCGAGGAACCAGCGATACACCTTCGCCGATCCGGGTCCACTGCGGGTGTTTTTCGTGCAGGCCTGGTCGAAATCGCAATGCCATGACGTGGGCTTGCTCTTATGGATGGAGGCGTCGGCGGGGGCTGCGGCGAAGACAACGGCTACCGCTGCAGAGGCAGCCAGTTTAGCCGTGAACGCTCGGTTGGGACGCACGCGAATTCACCCTTCTCCCGATTCAGTTTGCGAGATCTCAGATTGAGACCCTTTCACTATTCCGGGACCCTACGTGCATTCCCATTCCAAGATCAACAAGGAATTTCCGATATAGCGATACGGGAATCCTTCTAGCGCGCCGCCTTCGCTTTTTGGGCAGCAGAGAAATCGCCCCCACTCCTCACCCCACCCTCGCCGGGACACACCCCACACCGGCCCCCGCACGTGCGGGCCGGTGTGGGGGTACCTGGCGCCGCCTTCTCGGCCTTCCTGGCGTGCCGATGCCCCCGCACCGATCTGGTGCGGGGGCATCTCGCTGTTAGGGCTCGTCTCGGTCGTCGTCTGCTTGTGCTTGGTCGTCGATGGTGATGCGGACGGGTGTTCCGGGACCGTTGGTGCGGGGCCGGTCGATGATGGCCTGTACTACCCGGGTGATCTTGTTTTGGATGTGTGTGGCGATGGCACGGGTGACGGGGCTGGCGGTGTCGCGGGTGACGTGGGCGAGGCTGATGATCGCGGCGACGAGGCTGGGTCCGGAGAGGCGGACTGCGACGAAGCCGTCCTCGTCATTGACCGCGCCGGGGATATGGAGGTGCTCGGCATTCCCAGCGGTCTGGACAAGGAATGCCCAGGTGTCGCGGTGGGCTTCGAGGGTGGCGTGGGCGACGCCGGCTGCGGCTGCGGCTGCGGCTGCGGCTGCGGCTGTGAGGATCTCGTCGTCGGGCATGCCGGGGTCGTAGCCGACGGGCTCGGTGAAGCCGATGACGCGCTCATTGTCGGCGTCCTCGACGGGTGCCGGGGACGACGGTGTCGGGGTCGGCTCTGGTGCTGACTCAGGAGTCGGCCGCGGGACCGGCGGCACATGCTCTGCCCGCGCCGAATCGTACCGGTCCGGGCAAGTCGGACTGTCTGCCGTTCAGGGGGTTGGCGGTGGGCGTCCGGTTCGTGCGGGTGATGGCGTGGCGTGGGCGTACCGTCACGTCGTCGAGTTTCAGCCGCGTTTCGTGAGCCGGTAATGTCGCTTGTTTCTAAAAATACGCAATACCCCACCCTTCCCGTACTCGGGAAACGGGAAGGTCAGGCTCTACTTCCGACTTCCCCGACTCTCGCACATCGCGTGCGTGACCTGCGACTTTGACTCTTATGGCTATACGTCGAGGAGGGCCAGAAAGTGATACGTGCGAGCCCCGATCCCGTGGCTTGATCTATCGTCCTTCTGCGCCGCGCAAGTTGGCGGCCTACGCAAAACGGCCGGGTGCCTCAACACCCAGCCGCTTCAACCAGCGAGTCATCACCTCGCTGATCTTCAGTCCGTCTCGTCAAAGGGGACCGTCATGCAGTCTACGCTCAACTCACAGTCGACCTTAAAGTCCGCGCCCGTCTCCGACCCGCTCCTGGATGCCCCGCTCTCCGAGCTGCTGGCCGATCACGGTGTGGAGCTGGTCGAGTCGTCGATCACTGATGCTGGCTTCTTCGGCGCCTACGTCGAGTTGAAGGACGGCTCGCGCGTCCTGTCGATGCCTGCTGGCCGGTCGGAGTTCGAGCACGACACGGTGGCGCGGATGCTGCTGTCGGACGGGCTGCAGCTGGGTGGGCCGCGGGTGCCGGAGCCGTTGATGGTGGCGCGGCCTGCCAGCGTGTGACGGTTGTGGGGCGGGGTCTTCGGGCCCCGTCCGATGC
>NZ_LIPN01000419.1 GCF_001418325.1 Streptomyces atriruber
AGGGCCTGTCCGCCGGACAGGCCCTGGGGGACCGGCTGGTGGGCGGTCCTGCCGTGACGGACATCTTCCCGGGAGTCGAGGGGGCGGAGCCCGTTCTTCCGGGGCGGAAAGGCCCCGGTGCAACAACTTTCGTAAGGGGAAGGTGATGTGACCAGGGTCACGTTGTGGCACCGTATACGTCTGCGCGCCCGCGCACTGGGTAGGGCTGCCGAGACCTGCCCCCTGAAAAGGAGCTCCCACGTGGCCGCCTCCGCAAATCTTCTGCTGTCCGCGCTCTCCAAACAGGTCTCCCACCCCGACTCGGGCCTCGACGGCTCCTGCTCCTGCGGCTGCATCGAGCCGCCCCTCACCAGCGAGCCCCCGCTCGCCGACGCCGCGCCGCTGACCAGCGAGCCGCCCCTCGCCGACGCCGCCCCGCTGACCAGCGAGCCCACCTCCACCGGCATGGCCTCGGGCCTGGACTTCATGGGGGTCTGATGCCCCTTTCCCGGCTGGCCGCTTCGTACGGCGTGGCCACCTCCTACTCCCCGTCCCCGGGACGCACCGTCCCCGCCACCGAGACCGCGGTGGTCGCCGCCCTGGCCGCGCTGGATGTGGACGCGAGCACTCCACAGGCCGTCCGGGCGGCGCTGGCGGCGCGCGAGGCGGAGCGGTCCGCCCGGCTGCTGCCCCCGACGGTGGTGGCGTGGACGGACGGTCCGCTGCCCCCCTCCCTCGCGGGGCTGCCGCCCGGGACACGGGTACGGGTCGAGAAGGAGGAAGGCGGAGAGGTCGAGTGGGACGTGCCCACCGGCTCCGCCGCCCCGGCCCACGGCGAGGCGGGCGAGCCGCGGCTCCCCGGGGAGCTGCCCGCCGGAGTCCACCGGCTCCACGTACGGCGCCCGGGGTTGAGCCCGACCGAAGACGGCGGGGCGACGGCACATCTCATCGTCGCCCCACGGCGCTCAGGGACCCCGGAGCGCCGCACGCACGGACTGCTGGTCCAGCTCTACTCCCTCCTGTCCCGGCACTCCTGGGGCATGGGCGACCTCGGAGACCTCGCCGAGCTCGCCGCCTGGTCCGGCCGCACGCTCGGCACCGGGTTCGTCCAGGTCAATCCACTGCACGCGGCAGTGCCCGGGCCCGCGCAGGGTGCGGGCAGCGATCCCTCCCCGTACCGCCCCTCCTCCCGCCGCTTCCCCGACCCCGTGCACCTGCGCGTCGAGGCGGTCCCCGAGTTCGCGTACCTGACGGGCAAGGCCCGTGACCGGGCCGACGAGCTGTGCCGCCGGGCCGCCGGGCTGCGCGCATCCGTGCTTCGGCAGGGCGCGCTCATCGACCGCGACGCGGTCTGGGCCCTCAAGCGTGAAGCTCTCGAACTGCTCCACGAGGTCCCCCTCGGCCCCGGCCGCCGCGCCGCCTACAACGCCTTCCTCGCCGAGCAGGGCGCCGCCCTGGAGGACCACGCCACCTGGAACGCCCTCGCCGAGACCTACGGCCCCGACTGGCACTCCTGGCCCGCCGCCCTCCGCGACCCGGCCTCGCCGGGAACGGCCCGCGCCCGGCGCGAGGCGATGGACCGCGTCGACTTCCACTGCCGCCTCGCCTGGCTCACCGACACCCAGCTGGCCGCCGCCCAGCGCACCGCCCGGGAAGCGGGCATGGACATCGGCCTCGTGCACGACCTCGCGGTCGGCGTGCACCCCGGCGGCGCCGACGCCTGGGCCCAGCAGCGGCACTTCGCCCCGCGCATGTCCGTCGGCGCCCCGCCGGACGCCTTCAACGCGCGCGGCCAGGACTGGGGCCTGCCGCCCTGGCGCCCCGACCGCCTCGCCGAGTCCGGCTACGCCCCCTACCGGGCCCTCCTGCGCGGCCTGCTGGGGAACGCGGGCGCGCTCCGCATCGACCACGTCATGGGCCTGTTCCGCCTCTGGTGGATCCCCGAGGGCCGCGAACCCACCGAGGGGACGTACGTCCACTACGACGCCGAGGCGATGCTCGCCGTCCTCGTCCTGGAGGCGCACCGCGCGGACGCCCTCGTCATCGGCGAGGACCTCGGCACCGTCGAGCCCGGCGTCCGCGAGACCCTGCGCGAGCACGGCGTGCTCGGCACCTCCGTGCTCTGGTTCGAGCGGGACTGGGAGGGCGACGGACGCCCGCTGCCCGCCGACGCCTGGCGCGCCGACTGCGTGGCCACCGCCACCACGCACGACCTGCCCCCGACCGCCGCCCGCCTCACCGGCGAGCACGTCCAACTCCGGCACGATCTGGGACTGTTGACCCGCCCGCTGGCACAGGAGCGGGCCGAGGCCGCCGCGGACGTGCACGAGTGGCTGGGGCTGCTCTCCCGGCTCGGCCTGCTGCCCGGCGGCACCGGCTGCGAGGAGGACGAGATCCGCGCCGTGCACCGGTTCCTGCTCGCCACCCCGGCCCGCATGATCGGCATCTGGCTCCCCGACACGGTCGGCGACCGCCGCCCGCAGAACCTCCCCGGCACCTGGGACGAGTACCCCAACTGGCGGCTGCCCGTCGCCGATGCCGCCGGACGCCCCGTCACCCTCGAGGAACTGGCCGCCTCTCCGCGGCTGCACGCCCTCATGGCGGTGTTCCGCGAAGGGGAGCGGGCGGGGTGAAAGTGCCCGTACGGCACCCCGGGCGCGCACCCCGTGGAGGAGTTCGCTACGTTGGCACCGTGGACAAGAAGAACGCACTGCGCGCCGGCGCCCTGGCCTCCGGCACGACGCTGATGATGCTGCTCATGTCGTCCCCCGCGTTCGCGGCGCGCGACGACGGTGACGACCCGGGCCCCGGCCTGAGCGTCATCGACACGCTCGGCCTGTACGTCGCCGCGCCCATCGTGCTGTTCCTGGTGATCGCGGGCCTCGTGATGGTCGGCGACAAGTCCCGGAAGCAGCAGAAGCAGGGCTGACCGGCCCTCTTACTCACGCACCGCTTTCACGCCGAGGGCACCCTGTGGCCGACGACCCGTACCTCGTACGGGCGCCGCCGCGGGGTGCCCTCGGCGTGCTTGTGCTCGTGCCGGTGCCGGGTGCTCGCGCTTCACGGCCGCTCGGCCGTCAGATAGCGCTGCAGCGTCGGCGCCAGCCACTCCGTGATCTCGTCGCCCGACAGCGCGGCCGACGGCGGGAAGCGCAGCACGTACCGCGTCAGGGCGAGTCCCAGCAGCTGTGCGGCGCAGAGCGCGGCCCGGGCCGGTGCCTCGGCCGGGTCGGGGCAGACCTCGCGCGCGACCGGCAGCAGTTGCTCCGCGAAGACGGCCCGCATGCGCTCGGCCCCCGCGTCGTTGGTGATGCCCACGCGGAGCAGCGCGGTGAGCACCCCGTCGCCCTCCCAGACGGTGAGGAAGTGCCGTACGAGCACCCTTCCCACGTCCGTCCGCGGCACCCGGCCGACGTCCGGCAGCCGCAGGTCCACCGAGGTGGCGGCGGCGAATAGCCCCTCCTTGTTGCCGTAGTAGCGCATCACCATCGACGGGTCGATGCGTGCGTCCTTGGCGATGGCGCGGATCGTCGCGCGTTCGTACCCGTCCGCGGCGAAGCGCTCGCGGGCCGCCGTGAGGATCCCGGCGCGGGTGACGTCCGAGCGGCGGGGTGCCTCAGTGGTTCTCTCCGTCATGCCAACAAACGTAGGCCAACGAGCGTTGACAGTCCATGGGTGCGGTTCTACGTTGGTCAACAAGCGTTGACCAACAAGTGTTGGCACCATGAGGCGCCGGAGGCGGCCATGAACGGTACGACGGACAGCGCACGCACCACCGAACCCACCGACATCGCTGAAACCACCACCGACACCGTCGTGGTCGTCGGTGCGGGCCCCACCGGGCTGCTCCTCGCCGGGGATCTCGCCGCCGCGGGGGTCCCCGTCATGCTCGTCGAGAAGCGGGCGCACGGCATCAGCAACCTCTCGCGGGCGATGGTCGTGCACGCCCGCACCCTGGAGCAGTTCGACGCGCGCGGCCTCGCCGACGAGCTGGAGGCCAAGGGCGAGCCGCTCGACAGGCTGCGCCTCTTCGACCGTCTCGCGCTCGACCTGGCCCGGCTGCCCTCCCGCTTCCGGCACGTCCTGGTCCTGCCGCAGTACGAGGTCGAGCGCGTCCTGGAACGCCGGGCGGTCGACGCCGGGGTGCGCTTCGCGTACGGAACCGAGGTCACCGGGCTCATCCAGGACCCGGACGGCGTCACGCTCGAAGTCCGCGCCACCGACGGTGGATCCGGCACCCTGCGTGCCGCGTACGTCGTCGGGGCCGACGGTCTGCACAGCGGTGTGCGCGCGGCGGTCGGCCTGCCCTTCCCCGGCAGGTCCGTCATCCGCTCGCTCGTCCTCGCGGACGTCAGGCTCGCCGAGCGGCCGGAGTCGCTGATCACCGTCAACGCCGACGGCGACGCGTTCGCCTTCATCGCGCCCTTCGCCGACGGCTACCACCGCGTCATCGGCTGGGACCGCTCGCGCAACGTCCCCGACAGCGAGCCGCTCGACCTCGACGAGGTCAAGGGCATCGTCCGGCAGGCGCTCGGCCGGGACTTCGGGATGCACGACGCCCGCTGGATGTCCCGCTTCCACAGCGACGAGCGGCAGGCGCCCGCCTACCGCGTGGGCCGGGTCCTCCTCGCCGGGGACGCCGCGCACGTCCACTCCCCGGCGGGCGGCCAGGGCATGAACACCGGGCTGCAGGACGCCGCGAACCTGAGCTGGAAGCTGGCCGCCGTGGTCAACGACCGTGCCCCGCAGGGCCTGTTGGACACCTATGAGGCCGAGCGGCACCCGGTCGGCAGGGCGGTGCTGCGCAGCAGCGGCGGGCTCGTCAGGCTCGCGATGGCCAAGCGCCCGTGGACGCGCGCGGCCCGCACCGCCCTCGCCGCCGTCGCCGACCGCGTACCCGCGGCGCGGTCCGCGGCGACGGGCAGGATCACGGGCATCGGCATCGCCTACCGGGCCCCGAGGGGCGCCCACCGCTTCGTCGGACGCAGGGTCCCGGATGTCGCGCTGAAGGAGGGCCGCCTCTACGAGGCCCTGCGCGCGGGCGAGTTCGTGCTCATCGCCCCCGAGGACGAGAAGTGCGCGACGGGCCGCGCGGTCCGGGTCCACTGGTCGAGCGGCCGCCGCACGACGGTCCTGGTCCGCCCCGACGGGTACGTGGCGTGGGCGGCGGAGGGGGCAGGGGTGGAGGAGGTGGAAGCGACGCTGCGGAAGTGGGCGCTGAACTAGAGCACCACCAGCCATCAAACCATTCGCTATCACTTAACATTAACGGCGAAAAGTTTCGATGGACGTGATGAATGATGGGGTGCGACGGTTGTCCCGCACATGACCGAGACGCCCCGCGGAGCCGGGGAGACAGGCAAGGGATACCTCGTGACCGTCCTCGACCGGACCACCGCCCGCACCGCGCAGCAGCAGCCGACCGAGCCGGTCGCCACGGCGGGAGCCGTGCGCCCCGTCGGCGTCGGCCTCGCCCTCGCGGCCCTCGCCACCGTCGTCTGGTCGGGCAGCTTCGTCACCTCCCGCGCGCTCCACGACGCCGTGCCGCCCGTCCAGCACGCGTTCTGGCGCTGGATCATCGCCATCGCCGCGGTCGCGCCGTTCGCGGCGCGGCAGACGTGGCGGCAGCGGAAACTGCTCCGCAAGCACCTCAAGTTCCTGCTCCTCGCCTCCCTGCTGGGCGTCACCGTCTACAACACCCTGGTGAACCAGGCCGGTATGACGACCACCGCGGGCAACATGGGCATGATCATGGCCGCGTCGCCGGTGCTGATGGCGGTCTACGAACGCGTCGGCGGCACCCGGCTCGGCGCCCGACGGGTCACCGGCATGCTCGTCGCCTGCGTCGGGGTGCTGCTCCTGGTCGGCAAGGGCTCGCTCGCCATGGACTTCGCCGTCGGCGACCTCTGGATCATCGCCGCGGCACTCTCCTTCGGCTCGTACAGCGCGCTGCTCAAGCGCAAGCCCGCGGAGATCGAAGGGCTCCCCTTCCTCTTCTCGACGTTCGTGCTCGGCGCGCTGATGCTGTTCCCGGTGTTCCTGGCCAGTCACGCGGTCCAGGGCGGCTTCGAGCCCACCGTCGGCACGGTCTCCCCGCTCCTCTACGTCGGCGTGGTGTCCTCGGCCGTCGCCTTCTTCGCCTGGAACAAGGCGATCTCGATCATCGGGGCGGCCCGCGCCGGGGTCGTCTACTACCTCCAGCCGGTCTGCGTCGCCCTGCTCTCCTTCGCGGTCCTCGGCGAGGCGATGGGGTGGCTGCAGGTGCTGTGCATGGGCCTGATCCTGGGCGGCGTCGTGCTCGGCGCGGCCCGCACGAAGTGAGCCAGGGGGCGCGGCCCGTGGGTTCCGTGCTTCTGACCAGTCGGTACGTTGGGCTCATGAGCGAGTGGGACATCAAGAAGCTGCAGATCCTGCGCACGTTGAGCGAGCGGGGCACCGTGACGGCGACGGCGCAGACGCTGCAGATGACGCCGTCCGCGGTCTCGCAGCAGCTGTCCAACCTCGCCAAACAGCTGGGCGTGCCGCTCCTGGAGGCGCACGGGCGGCGGGTCCGGCTCACCGACGCCGCGCACCTGGTGCTGCGGCACGCGGAAGCGGTCTTCGCCCAACTGGAGCGGGCGGACGCGGAGTTGACGGCATATGTGCAGGGTGAGGCGGGGGAGGTGCGGGTCGGGGCGTTCTCGACCGCCGTGCCCGCGCTCGTCGTGCCCGCGGTGCGGGCGCTGCGGGCGGCGGCGCCCGGCATCTCCGTACGGGTACGGGAGACGGAGGCGGCCCAGGCGTACGAACTCCTCGCGGCCGGTGAGGTCGACATCGCCCTGTCCCTGGCGGTGCAGGCACCGGCCGCGGTGGACGGGGACGCGCGCTTCGCCCGGGAGTCGCTCCTCGCCGACCCGCTGGACGTGGCGCTGCCCGGCGACCACCGGCTGGCCTCGGAAGCGGGGCTGCGGCTCGCTGACCTGACGGGCGAGCCGTGGATCTTCGGCGGAAGCGGTCCCTGGTCCGAGATCACCCGGGCGGCGTGCGAGGGCGCCGGTTTCACCCCGGAACAGGCCCACTCGGCGTCGGGCTGGACGTCGATCCTCGCGATGGTGGAGGCGGGGATGGGGGTGGCGCTGGTCCCGCGGATGGCGACGGTGCGCAGGGACGGCGTGGTGATGCGCGAACTCGCCGAGGACCACCCGACCCGCCACGTGATCGCCGCGGTCCGCCGCGGCGCGGCGACGGGGGCGGCGGTCTCCCGTGTACTCGCCGCGCTCCGTGAGGCGGTCCCCCAGCGGGCGCGGTGACCTTTCCCC
>NZ_LIPN01000042.1:0-29989 GCF_001418325.1 Streptomyces atriruber
GCGGTGTCGAGGGCGGGCCGGACAGCTCTGGCCCAGGAGTGGGGCGCGCGTGACGTGCGTGGCGGGGTGCGGAGCGCGGGCGCGGCGTGGTGGCGAGGGAGCCGTCCGGGCCGGTGGGGGTGGCGCGGCCGGTGGGACCGGCCGGGCCGTTGTGGCCGACGTGGCCGGCGAGGTCGTCGGGGCCCTCGGGACCGAACCCCATGGGCAGCGGGGCGAGTTGATCGAAGATCTCGATGAGCTCGTCGTCCGGGACCGGCTCGGGCAGCATCTCCGCGGCCGAGGCCAGTGCCTTGCGTGCGCCCGTGGCCGTACGGAAGCGCGTTTGCGGATCCGGCTGGAGGAGGGTGGCGATGACCTGCCAGAGGGGCTCAGGAACGCCCTGAGGGGCCCGTGGAGTGCCGTGTTCGGCGAAGTGTTCGATCAGGGCCCTGGCGTCCGGCTTGGCGCCTTCCAGGAGGTACAGGGCGACCAGGCCGACCGCGAAGAGGTCGGCGGTGAAGTCCGGTTCGGCGCCCAGCATTTGTTCGGGGGCGAAGTAGCCGGGCGTACCGACCACGTAATCGGTCTCGGTCAGCCGTGGCTCGCCCTTGCGCATCGAGATGCCGAAGTCGGAGAGGCGCAGGTGCGGGCGCCCGGCGCCGGTGGCTTCCAGCAGGATGTTGGCCGGTTTGATGTCGCGGTGGACGACACCTTCGGCGTGGACGGCCGCCAGGCCGGAGAGGAGCTGGTCGAGGAGGGTGCAGACGAAATGGGGCGGGAGCGGGCCGTAGTCCCCGATCACGTGTGCCAGCGAGCCGCCGCCGACCAGGTCCATGGTGAACAGGACCTTGTCGTCGTCGGCGGCCCAGCTGGCGGGCGCGAGCACATGGGGGTGGTCGATCCGCAGGGCCTGTTCCCGGACGAACCTCAACAGTGCGTGTGCGTCGCTCTGCTGGAGGACCTTGGCGGCCACGTACCGGTGCCGCCTGTGGTCCCACGAGCGCCAGACCGCCCCGACTCCCCCGTGTCCGATCGGGTCGACCAGCTCGTACCGGCCGGCGAAGACCTCACCCATGGTCGCGCTCCGCTCCCCTTCCGGGCCGCGCGCGGCCCGGTCGACGGCTCAGCTCTGGTGCGCCTCGTAGTGGGCGACCGCGTCCGCGGTGCGCCCGGCGCCGTACACCCGGAGGAACTCTGCCAGTTCCGGGTGGGTCGGGGCGAGGGAGTCAGCGGCATCGATGATGTCGCCGGCCGCCGCGACGGAGCGCAGCAGTGACTGGATCTCACGCACCACGCGCTTGACGGTGGGCGCGCCCGAACTCGTTGCCGTCTGAGAGGTGTTGGTGAGGACGGAGCCGCCCTGGGACTTCTTGATCTCGTCCATGCGGTCGGTGGCCTCGGCGGCGCTGACGCTGCCGTCCGCGACCTGGCCCGCCAGTTCCTGGAGGAGCTGGACGCGCTGGACGACCGCGGGATTGCCGATCTTGGCACGCTGACCGCTCATCAGCTGGGACAGCATGGGCGCGGACAGGCCGAGGACTCCGGCGAGCCGTGCCTGATTGAGGCCCAGATCATCGATGAGGCGACGGAAGAGCGCCCCCAGCGGCTCCCCGTACCAATTCCGCTGGAGCTCTCGTGCTCTCGCGGTGGTGTCTTGCTGTGCGGCGTCCATTGCGTCTCCCCATCGCTTCCCCTAAGACCGTGGTTCGCTGCCGCGAACCACGTCGAGCATCTTACGGAGAGTGGTCGTGGACCGGGACCCCCAATCCTTTTGCGGGATCCGGGGGGTGACCCGGTACTCTGGTCTGCGATGCACGTCGGGACGTGATTCTTCCGGTTCGGCGTATCCGTCACGGGGCCTTAGCTCAGTTGGTAGAGCGCTGTCTTTGCATGGCAGATGTCAGGGGTTCGACTCCCCTAGGCTCCACAAGAAAATGCCCTCTGGCCTGCGGAAACGCAGGGATTCGGAGGGCATTTCGCGTGCTCTCAGCTCGTGGCGCCGACGAGGAGTTCTCTGATCCGCTCCTCGGCCTCGGCGGTGAGCTCCGTCAGGGCGAAGGCGGTCGGCCACATAGTGCCGTCATCGAGGTTCGCCACGTCGTTGAAGCCGAACGTCGCGTACCTGGACCTGAACTTCTGGGCGCTCTGGAAGAAGCAGAGGACCTTGCCGTCCTTGGCGTAGGCGGGCATCCCGTACCAGAGCTTCGGTGAGAGGGCCGGGGCGGTGGCGCGTACGAGGGCGTGGAGGCGTTCGGCGAGGGCGCGGTCCGCGTCCGTCATCTCGGCGATCTTCGCGAGTACGTCGGGCTCCCCGTCCGCCGAGGCCTTGCGTGGGCCGGGACTGCGGCGGCCGGATGTCCTCAGCTCCTTGGCGCGGTCCTTCATCGCGGCCCGCTCTTCCTGCGTGAAGGTGCCCGTGGTGCTCTCGGCGGACTTCGATGCGGTCGATGTGTTCTGCACGGCCTGGTCTCCCTCTGCTTCTCGTACTGCTTCTGCTTCTGTTCTTGTGCACGGTTCGGGGTGGGGCGGGGCGGGTCAGTCGAGCCAGTGGGACTTCCGCATGAGGTCGCGGCCCCGCAGTTCGTTCGACTCCCGCCAGGCCTGGATGTGGTGGGGAACGACGCGGAACCAGCGGTACGGAGCGGTCTCCTGGCGTGGGTCGAAGCCGGTGCGCGCGGTGAACCGGTCGCCCTGTTCCCGTGGCGGTTCGTCGATCCCGAGGACCTGGACCTCTCCCTCGATCACGGTCACGTCCCGGGTGCTCCCCAGGGCCAGCCGGGCGGTCCCGGTTGCGGCCAGGTTTCTGCCGGTCGGGCTGTCGGCGGGGGTCGCCAGCCACAGTGCTTCGCCGTCCCAGTCGAAGGAGAGCGGCACGAGGTACGGGGTGCCCTCCGCCGACGCGCTGGCCACCCAGACGTCGACGTCGTGGGCGAGCCGGTGCTCGGTGTCGTGGCGGCGCTGGGCGCGGGGGCGCGGGGCGGCGGTCATCGGTCCGGTGGGATCGGTCCGGCGGGCATCGTTCCGGCCGGTCATCGGTCCTGCAGGAGGCCGAGGACGTTGCCGTCGGGGTCGGTGACGGTGGCAACCAGGCGGCCGCCGCCGACGTCGTGCGCGGCTTCCGTCACGGTTGCGCCCGCGGCCTTCAGCTGGGCCAGCTTCGTCTCGATGTCCGGCACGTGCCAGTAGGCCAGCGACGAGGTCAGGCCCTGCGGTCCGCCGGACGGCAGCAGGCCGACGTGCTGACCCGCGACCTCGAACCCGACGTAGTAGGGCTCGTCGATCTGCGGCGGGACACCGAGCAGGGCGGTGTGCACGGCCTTGGCGCGCGCCAGGTCGGAGACGGGGTGCAGAACGGTCCTGAGTCCCGGCGTCGCGGCGTCCGTCGGTGCGGCATCCGTTGTGGCAGTACTCGGGGCGGCAGTACCAGGGGTGGGCGAAGCGGGCGTGGAGGTGGTGGGCATGGTCGCTCCAGGGGGCGGTGTGTGCTGGCCGGGAGTCCGTGTCCTGCCGTCCCGGTTGCTGTGGTCACAGCCTCGTCCTCAGGGGGTGGCGTCCGCCTCCGTGCTGACCACGGATCCCGCCACTGATCCGCCACGCATAATGCCTCCGTGCCCACTCCAGCTGTCTCGGCCCGGGAATCCGAGGTGCTCGCGCTGCTCGGCGAGCACCTCAGCAACGCGGAGATCGCCGCGCGCCTGTTCATCTCCGTACGGACGGTCGAGTCCCACATCTCCTCGCTGCTGCGCAAGCTGGAGGCACCGGACCGGCGGGCGCTCTCCCGGCGGGCGCTCTCCGAGCGTGCGGCCGAGGCCTCCCGAGCCGAGTCGGCCCCCGAGGCTCCCGATGCCCCTGAGGCCCCCGCGGCTCCGGCCCTCCCGGCACCGCTGACGGCGTTCGTCGGCCGGGTGCGGGAGCGCGAGGAGCTGGCCGGGCTCGTGAAGGCGCACCGGCAGGTGACCGCGGCCGGACCGGGCGGGGTGGGCAAGACGCGGCTCGCCCTGGCGGTGGCGGCGGAGGTGGCCGACGACTTCGCCGACGGGGTGTGGTTCGTCGACCTGTCCCCGGTCACCGATCCGGCACGGGTCGGGGCGGCCGTGGCGGCGGCCATGGGGGTGGGCGAGCAGCCCGGTCGCGGTGTCGACGAAGCGGTGGTCGCGTCCCTCGCCGACCGGCAGGCGCTGCTGGTGCTGGACAACTGCGAGCAGATACGTGACGGAGTGGCGCCGTTCCTGGAGCGGCTCCTGGTGGCCTGCCCGCGGTTGAAGGTGCTGGCGACGAGCCGGGCGCGGCTGATGGTCCCGTTCGAGCGGGTGCACCAGGTTCCGCCGCTGTCCTGGGCCGACGGGGGCGAGTCCGATGCCGTCACTCTGTTCATGGAGCGGGCGTCGGCTGCGGGGGCGGCACCGGATCCCTCTCTGCGCGACCGGATCGCTGCCGTGTGCGAACGGCTCGACGGTATGGCCCTGGCGATCGAGCTGGCGGCGGCGCGCTGGCCGACGCTGGGTCTCGACGGCCTGACGGCCGGCCTCTCCGATCAGCTGCGCGTCCTGGCGGGCGGATTCCGCGCCGAGGACCGGCACCGGTCGGTGCGGGCGGCGCTGGACTGGAGTCACGACCTGCTGGAGCCGCAGGACCGCGTCCTGCTGCGCCGGATCTCCGTGTTCGCCATGCCCTTCACCGTCGAGGACGCCGTCGCGGTGGCGGCTTTCGCCCCGCTGGAACCGGCCGCGGTGGCCGACGGACTGGGCAGGCTCGCGGAGCAGTCCCTGCTCGCCGCGGCACCGTCGGTGACGCGGCACGCGCGACCTTCCGCGACCGGATTGCGGTACCGGGCGCTGGAGACCATCCGCCAGTACGGGACGGAACGGCTCGCCGACGCCATCGAGCTGACGGACGTCCGGTCCCGTCACGTGGCGTGGTGCCTGAGGGGCGCGAGCGAGCTGGCCGGTGGCGGTGCCGACGCCGACGGGTTCAAAGGTGGCGTTGGTGGTGTTGGCGGCGGCGACGCCGACGGGGATGGTGTTGACGCGCGGGCCCGGTTCGACGCACTGGCGGACGACCTCCGTGCCGCTCTCGCCTGGGCCGCCGCCCAGCCCGACCGGCAGGAATCCGCCCACCGTCTCGCCCTGTCGCTGGCCGGGCTGGCCTTCTCCCGCAACCTGCTCGGCGAGGCACAGCAGCGCTTCGAGCAGGCCGCCGCGCTCGCCGACACCTCTGTCGGGTCTGTGGGGTCTGTCGGGCCGGGAGCCCTCGCCGCCGCCACGGCCCTGCGCGAGGCCGCCGCGGTGGCCGGGTGCCGCAGGCTCGGCGAGGACATGTTCCGCCTGCACCGCGCCGCCGCGCAGGCCGCCCGCCGGGCAGGCGACACCGCGGGCGCCGGCCGCGACCTGGCGGCGGCCGCCACCAACGCGTACCGCTTCTCCGCCACGTTCACCCGGCTCCCCGGCACGGACGAGGTCGCCGCCGTGCTCGCGGAGGCGCGAGAGCTGATCGGCACCGGCGGCGGGGGCAGCGACAGCCACGGTGACCTCGTCGGCGCGGCCGCCATGGCGCTGGCCGAGGCGGCGGTGACCGCGGACGCCTACGGCGCGGTGCAGGGAGACGCCGACAACACCGCGCAGGACACCGTCGGATACGCCGAGCGAGCCGTCGAACTGGCCCGGCGCACGGGCGATCCGGTGGCCGAGTCCGCCGCCCTCGACGCACTCTCCGGTGCCAGGAGCTGGGCCGGCGACTCCTTCGGCGCCGCGGCAGCCGCACGCCGCCGCATCGACATCCTGACCTCGGCACCGGGCGCTCCCGCCCGTGCCTCCGCGCCCGCCTCCACCCTCGCCGGTACGCACGAACGCCTCGCCAGGACGCACGAACGCATCGACGCCCTCGCCATGGCCGCCGGGAACGCCCTCGGCGTAGGAGACCTGCCGCGGGCCCTGCGGTGGAGCAGGCAGCTCGCCGACCACCCGCTGCTGGCCGAGGCGGGTCACCATGCCGTGTCCTGGCTCCTGATCAGCGAGGCGCTCGCCGGTCACACCGACGCCGTGCTCACGGGCAGCGTGCGGTTCCTCGACGCGTGGGAGCAGAGCGGTCGGCAGCGGTCGTTCGTGCTCGGCCCGGCCGCCGCGGCGGTCGCGATGGTCCACGGACTGCGCGGTGACCAGGACGCTCGGGCGAGCTGGCTCGCGATCGCCGACCGCGCGGGCCCCGTCCTGGACCACCGCCACGGCTATGGAGCCGTCTTCGACGCGATGGTCCTGCTCCACGACGGGGACCCCGAGGCGGCGCTGGATCGGGTCGCTCCCGAACCGGACGAGGTGTGGAAGTGGGTCTGCTGGGTCTGGCTGCACTGGTACGTGGCGCTGAGGGCGGAGGCGTCAGCGCTGGTCGGGCATCCGGACGCGCGGGCCCGCATCGACGCCGCTCGGCGCATCGTCACCGGCAACCCGGTCGCCACCGCCCAGCTGGACCGGGCCGAGGCGCTGCTGGACGGCGACCACGTCACACGGGATGCCCGGCAGTGATGTCACCGACGTCGTGCAGGCTCAGCGGGGATTCTCCTGCGACCGAAGCCGAAGCCGAAGCCGAACCCGGATCCGGGGCGTAAGCCGAAGCCGAACCCGAACCCGGGGCGTAAGCGGCGATCGGGTCGAGCACAAACGCGACGTGGTCGCCCCCGTCGCACCGGTCGTGGATGCGGCCGACGAACCAGGCGAGGGAGTCGGACAGCAGGACGGCTCCCCCCGGACCCTCTTTCCAGTCCAGTCCGGAGAACTTGTCGGTCCGGGCGCTGCAGAGCGACCCGAAGCGTGCCGCGAGGTCGTGCCGGTGCCGGGGCAGTTGGTGCACCGCGAGGGTGGTTGCCGTCAGGGCGAGCCGGTAGGTGTGATTGGCCTTGGAGAGCCATACGGCGAACCGGACGGGCTGAATCGAGCACTGGCTCGCGAAGCCGACCAGACAGCCCGCGCGCTGTCCGTCCGCCGCGGCGGTGACGACGTACGCGGAGGAGTCCGCGAGCCCGGTGAAGGCCGCGATGCCCTCGTCCACGGCACCCAAGGCATCCCCTTCCTCTCCATGCCCGGACCGCGGTTCGTTGTTTCACGTGAAACAACGCGGGGGTGGGAGACCAACCGGCCTCCCACCCCGCTCCTACTCGCTACGACCCACTGGCTCTGTACGGCCTCCGCATGCCTGCGTGGCGACGACGTCAGCCCCGCTTGTCCCGGTCAGCCGCTTCCGCCTCGGCCTCTGCCTGCTTGGCCTGCACCTCGGGGTCGAGGGCGGCCTGGCCGCTGCCGTCGACGGAGGTCAGCGGCGTGCTGTCCGGGACCTCCGTGGCCGCGGGCGGCTCGACCAGCCAGTCGGGGTTGGCCTGCTTGTCCCACCACTTCCACGCGGCAATCGCGCCACCCGCGACGATGCCGATGACCGCGAGGCGCTTGGCCAGGCGGCCCGCCCGGGCCCTGCGCTGGTGCTTGCGGGCCAGGCGCTGGACCTCCTTCGCCGAGACCTGACCGCGCAGCGCGGCGAGCGCCGCCGTCCCGCGGGACGTGGCCTCCTCGCGGACGGGCTGCGCGGCGGCGACCGCGTGCTCGATGCGGGGCCTGGAGTAGTCGGCGGCCTGGCGGGCAGCCTTGCGGGTGCGGGCCGCGGCTTCGTGCGCGGCGTGGTCGACCTTCGGCGGCACATGCGTGCGGGCCTGCTCGACACGGGGAGCGACGTGGGTGCTGTACTGGACACGGGCCTGATCAGCGGCCTGCTGGGCAGCCAGCGACACCTTGGGCGCGAGCCGTGCGCGCGCTTCGTGGGCGTAGTGAGTGGCCCGGTCCTTGGCCGTGTCGGCGTAAGGGGCCACCGCGTCCGCGGCGTGACGCACGCTGTCCTTGGCCGAGCCGGTCGCGGCGCGCACGCTGTCGATGCGGGTCACGGGATCCTCCTCCTCGGTGGCGTATAGGTATGTCACCTTTCCACCCTTTCAGGGATCATGCCTTTCGGATCGCTCCGATGACATGCGAGGGCGGGCATCCGGGTCATGGAAGCTGACCCCGGCATCCTGAGTTCCATTTTCTGAGCGTTTCAGTCTCTGAACCAGGCAAAATCTCCGCAGCGGAGAGCTCTTGGCCGACAATGCCACGGATCCCTCCGGCGCGCGCCCACTCGGTGGCTACTCGTCCCAATCCGGTCCGTGCGAGGATCGGGGTGTCACAGAAGACAACGGAAGGCAGATCGTGGCTGAGCAGCTTTACGCCACCCTGAAGACCAACCAGGGCGACATCGAGGTACGGCTTCTGCCGAATCACGCGCCCAAGACGGTCAAGAACTTTGTTGAGCTCGCTCAGGGCGAGCGCGAGTGGGTCCACCCCGCGACCGGCAAGAAGACCACGGACCGCCTGTACGACGGCACCGTCTTCCACCGCGTCATCAGCGGCTTCATGATCCAGGGCGGCGACCCGCTGGGCAACGGCACCGGTGGCCCGGGCTACGAGTTCGAGGACGAGTTCCACCCGGACCTCGCCTTCGACAAGCCGTACCTCCTGGCCATGGCCAACGCCGGTCCGGGCACCAACGGCTCGCAGTTCTTCGTGACTGTCGCGCCGACCGCGTGGCTGACCCGCAAGCACACGATCTTCGGCGAGGTCACCAACGACGCCAGCAAGAAGGTCGTGGACGCCATCGGCGGCACCCAGACCAACCCGCGCACCGACCGCCCGGTCAGCGACGTGGTCATCGAGTCCGTGGTCATCGAGACCCGCGACGCCTGACCTGCGCGTACCCACGCGTATCGCGAGGGAACCAAACCGCCCCGCCCATCCGTAAGGAAGGGCGGGGCGGTGCGTTGCCGCGCGTGCCGTCGCAGTGCCTTCGTACGGAGATTGAGGGGACCCCCATGGACCAGGCGCCAGGCAGTCCACAGGAGCCGCAGGGGGCGTCGGGTGTGCCCGGCTGCTACCGGCATCCGGACCGTGAGACCGGCATCACCTGCACGCGCTGTGAGCGCCCCATCTGCCCCGAATGCATGATCAGTGCATCGGTCGGCTTCCAGTGCCCCGAGTGCGTCCGTGACGGTTCGGGCACCGGTCACGCGCCGACGGCGAACCAGCCGCGCACGGTCGCGGGCGGCACGGTCGCCGCCGACCCGCGCCTGGTCACCAAGGTCCTGGTCGGGATGAATCTCGCCCTGTTCTTCGTGCAGCTGACGGTCGGGGACAGCTTCACCGACCGCTTCGACCTGCTGGGCCGGGCCTATGTCCCGGAGTTCGGCTCGGTCGAGGGCGTCGCCGAGGGCCAGTGGTACCGCCTGGTGACGGCGATGTTCCTGCACAGCAGCTATATGCACATCGCGTTCAACATGCTCAGCCTGTGGTGGATCGGCGGCCCGCTCGAAGCCGCTCTCGGCCGCGTCCGCTACCTCGCGCTCTACGCGGCCTCGGGGCTGGCGGGCAGCGCGCTGACGTATCTCCTCGAAGAGCCGTTCAGGCCCTCGCTCGGGGCGTCCGGCGCGATCTTCGGACTGTTCGGCGCGACCGCGATCCTGATGAAGCGGCTGAACTACGACATGCGGCCGGTCATCGCTCTGCTGGCGATCAACATGGTGATCACCTTCTGGTGGCCCAACATCGCCTGGCAGGCGCACGTCGGCGGGCTCGTCGGCGGTGTCATCGTCGGCTATGCGATGGTGCACGCGCCCCGCGAACGGCGCAGCCTCATCCAGTACGGCAGCTGTGCACTGGTGCTCGCCGCGGTTGTGGTCATGGTCCTCGTGAGGACCGCGGAGCTCACCTGACGTACCGACGTTGTCCACAGCGTGTGGCGGATCTTGTGCATGCTGTGGGGAACAACCGTGCCCCCTGTCCCTGACCTGGGTTTCCCCAGCAAGGACAAGGGGCGGGCGGCGAACAGAGTTCCGGTCGGCCAGTCACACCGGCGTCAACCGGCCGAAGGTTATCCACAGATCTTCAGACCTTTTCCCCATGTGGATAGCGCTGTGGATAACTCAGGGCAAGGCTTGCGTTCGGCCGGAGGCCTACTTCCACTGGGTGGAGACGCCGAACCCCGCGGCGATGAAGCCGAAGCCCACCACGATGTTCCAGTTCCCCAGCGGATCGATCGGCAGCTTTCCGTCCGTGACGTAGAAGACAACGATCCAGGCGAGGCCGATGAGGAACATCGCCAGCATGACCGGCGCAACCCAGCTGCGGTTGGTCAGCTTGATGTTCGTCGCCTTCTTCGCGGGCGGCGGCGTGTAGTCGTCTGCCTTCTTGCGGATACGTGACTTCGGCACGAGGGTCTCTCCTGTCGATGCGCTGCGTGGCCGCGCAGGTAACTGTTGTCTGGCGCCGGGCGGGGCGTTACGGGGAGCTGAAGCCTCCCCCGGGCGTCCGTTAGCGTAGTGCTTCCGCGGCGCCTAAGGAGATAAGGGTACGTTGAGCAATTCTGCCGACTCCCACAAAGGTCCCGTTCGTCGCCCCCGGTGGCGTCCGGTTCGGGTGCTTACGGGTGCTGTTTTCGCCCTTGCCGGGTTGATCTTCTTCACCAGTTTCAACACGGCCAAGGGCACCAACATTCGCACCGATGCCTCCCTGCTGAAACTCTCCGACCTCATTCAGGAGCGCAGCCACAAGAACGGCGCCCTCGACGAGTCCAACGGCACCCTGCGCGACGACGTCGAGTCGCTCGCCCAGCGCGACAGCGGCGGCACCAAGGCGGACGACGCCCGGCTCAAGGCGCTGGAGGGGAACGCCGGTACCAAGAAGCTCAGCGGTAAGGCGGTCTCGGTCACCCTCGCCGACGCCCCGCCCAACGCCACCGCCAAGCTCCCCGGCTACCCCGAGCCCCAGCCCAACGACCTGGTCATCCACCAGCAGGACCTGCAGGCCGTGGTCAACGCCCTCTGGAAGGGCGGCGCCGAGGGCATCAAGGTCATGGACCAGCGCCTGATCTCCACCAGCGCCGTGCGCTGCGTCGGCAACACCCTGATCCTCCAGGGCCGCGTCTACTCACCGCCGTACAAGGTGACCGCGGTCGGCGACCCCGACAAGCTCAAGAACGCCCTCGCGGCCTCCCCCGAGATCCAGAACTACATGCTGTACGTCAACGCGTACGGACTCGGATGGAAAGTGGATGACGACGGAGCGGTGACTCTTCCCGGCTACTCGGGCACAGTGGATCTCCATTACGCGAAGCCCGTGGAGTAGCAGCCAGGGAGGGACCGTCCTGTGTCCGTGCGTGTGCTCGTCAGGACGTTCAGCGAACTGTGCATCACCGTCGGCACACTGATCGTGCTCTTTGTCGTGTACGTCCTGTTCTGGACCGGTGTGAAGGCCGACAACGCCATGGACAGCCAGATCGACGAGCTTCAGGACCGATGGGCGCAGGGCGCCGTCTCCGCGGGGACGGACGACAAGCCGACCGAGAGCTCACCGGACTCGCTGGACGAACCCGCCCCTTACCAGGACGGCAAGGCCTTCGCGGTCATGTACATCCCGCGGTTCGGTTTCACGTGGAACAAGCCCGTGCTCCAGGGCACCGGCACCGACGTCCTCAAGAAGGGCCTCGGCCACTACGCCTCCACCGCCCGCCTCGGCCAGAAGGGCAACTTCTCCGTCGCGGGCCACCGCCGCACCTACGGCGACCCCTTCAAGGACTTCCCGAAGCTGCGCCCCGGCGACCCCGTCGTCCTGACCGACGGCGCGACCTGGTTCACGTACCGCATCGACAAGAAGCCCTACAAGACGCTCCCCAGCGACATCGACGTCATTGATCCCGTGCCGCGCAAATCCGGCTATGACGGCCCGGGCCGTTACCTCACCCTTACGACCTGTGAACCAGAGTGGGGCCACAGTCACCGGCTGATCGCCTGGGCACATCTGGACGCGACCCAGCCCGTGGAGGCAGGGAAACCGGAGGCACTGCGCCGTTAGTCTGGTGCGGTACGGCGAGGGAGGCCTGGCCGTACGCGACGGAAGGGACGGCATGTACGGCTGGATCTGGCGGCATCTGCCGGGAAACGCATGGGTGAGGGCACTGATTTCCCTGGTGCTCGTCTTCGCCGTGGTCTATGTGCTGTTCCAGTACGTCTTCCCGTGGGCCGAGCCGCTGCTGCCCTTCAACGACGTCACCGTGGACGGCCAGTGAGCGCCGCCGGCGGCCGCAGCCGCATTCTCGTGGTGGACAACTACGACAGCTTCGTCTTCAACCTCGTCCAGTACCTGTACCAGCTGGGCGCCGAGTGCGAGGTCCTGCGCAACGACGAGGTCGAGCTGCGGCACGCGCAGGACGGCTTCGACGGCGTGCTGCTCTCCCCGGGCCCCGGCACCCCGGAACAGGCGGGCGTGTGCGTCGAGATGGTGCGGCACTGCGCCGCCACCGGCGTGCCCGTCTTCGGCGTCTGCCTCGGCATGCAGTCCATGGCCGTGGCGTACGGCGGTGTGGTGGACCGCGCCCCGGAGCTCCTGCACGGCAAGACCTCGCTCGTCCGCCACGAGAACAAGGGTGTCTTCGCGGGCCTGCCGTCCCCGTTCACCGCGACCCGTTACCACTCGCTGGCCGCCGAGCCCGCCACCGTCCCGGCCGACCTCGAGGTCACCGCGCGCACGGAGGACGGCATCATCATGGGCCTGCGCCACCGTGAACTCGCGGTCGAGGGGGTCCAGTTCCACCCGGAGTCGGTGCTGACCGAGCACGGCCACCTCATGCTGGCCAACTGGCTGGTGGAGTGCGGCGACACCGGAGCCGTCGCCCGATCGAGCGGGCTTGCCCCGGTGGTGGGCAGGGCCACGGCGTGACGGACCTGCGCCCCGAGCGCGACTCCTCCGGAGCCCCGTACGACGCGGATGACGCGTACGGGGACGCCGGTGCGTTCGAGGCGGCGGTCGATGACCTGGCGGACCCCCTGACGGATCCGCTGCCGGGGCAGCACCCCTCGCCGTGGTTCCGCAGCGGCGGCGCGGAGCCGGAGCGGACACCCGCCGCGCGGACAGCGGCGGAGCCGCAGGAACAGGAGTGGTACGACCCCGAGGGGTACGCCCGCGACTGGTACGGGCAGCAGCAGCAACCGCAGCAGCAGCCGCCGCCCGCGCAGGGCCAGCAGCCGCCGCCGCAGACCCCCGAGCCCACGTACGAGCAGCTGTACGGCGCGTACGCCCCCGAACAGCCCGTCTCCGAACAGCCCGCCCCCACGTACGAGCCCGTGTCGGACGACGAGACGGTGGGGCTGCGGACCGACGACACGCGGCGAATAGCCGAGCCGGAGCCCGACCGCCCCACCGAGGGCCGGGCCGCCCGCCGCAAGGCCGCCAAGAAGGGCGGCACGCGCCCCGCGGAGTCCCGGCCGGGCGCCCCGCTCTCGCGCGTGGAGGCCCGCCGCGCGGAGCGTGCCCGCAGGCCGTCGCCGGGCGCGGTGATCAGCCGGGGCCTCGGCGAAGTCTTCATCACCGTCGGCGTCCTGATGCTCCTCTTCGTCACGTACCAGCTCTGGTGGACGAACATCCGGGCCCATCAGCAGGCCAACGGCGCCGCGCACGACCTCCAGGAGAGCTGGGCCAAGGGCAAGGGCAAGCCCGGCAGCTTCGAGCCCGGACAGGGCTTCGCGCTGCTGCACATTCCGCGCCTCGATGTCGTCGTGCCGGTCGCCGAGGGCATCGACAAGCAGCAGGTCCTCGACCGCGGCATGGTCGGCCACTACAACGAGGGCGCCACCAAGACCGCGATGCCGGAGGCCAAGCAGGGCAACTTCGCGGTCGCGGGGCACCGGAACACGCACGGCGAACCGTTCCGCTACATCAACCGCCTGGAGCCGGGCGACCCGATCGTCGTAGAGACGCAGGACAAGTACTTCGTCTACAAGATGGCGAGCATCCTGCCGCAGACGTCGCCCGGGAACACGGGCGTGATCGGTCCCGTCCCCCCGGGTTCGGGCTTCACCAAACCCGGCCGGTACATCACACTTACCACCTGTACCCCGGAATTCACGAGTAAGTATCGAATGATCGTCTGGGGCAAGATGGTCGAGGAGCGACCGCGCGACAAGGGCAAACCGAGCGCGCTCGTGAACTAGAACGGTGAGAACGGGGCAGATCCAGTGGCAGCCACGACCGATGACGAGAAGCAGGACGAGGCGCCCGCGCCGGCCCCCGCACCACGGCGCCGCAGCCGCGGCCCCATCGCCACGGCGGTCAGCGTCTTCGGTGAACTCCTCATCACCGCGGGCCTCCTGCTCGGGCTCTTCGTCGTCTACTCCCTGTGGTGGACGAACGTCATAGCGGACCGGGAGGCGCACAAGCAGGGCGACCGGGTGCGCGACCACTGGGCGGCAGGACCCGGCTCCATCGACACCAAGGACGGCATCGGCTTCCTGCACGTACCCGCGATGGGCAAGGGCGAGGTTCTGGTCAAGCCGGGCACGAGCAACAAGGTCCTCAACGACGGAGTCGCCGGTTACTACAAGGACCCGATCAAGTCGGCGCTGCCCCAGGACAAGGAAGGCAACTTCACGCTGGCCGCGCACCGCGACGGGCACGGCGCGAAGTTCCACAAGATCGACAAGATCGGCAAGGGCGACGCGATCGTCTACGAGTCGCGGGACAAGTGGTACATCTACAAGGTGTACGCGATGCTGCCCGAGACCTCGAAGTACAACGTGAAGGTCCTGGACCCCGTCCCCAAGGAATCGGGCGCGAAGAAGCCGGGCCGCTACATCACGCTGACGACCTGCACGCCCGTCTACACGTCCCGCGACCGGTACGTCGTGTGGGGCGAGCTGGACCGCATCGAGAAGGTCGACGGCAAGCGGACGCCTCCGGCGGAGCTGAAGTAGTGCGAACGAGCTGAGCGACAACGCAGAAGCCCCGGTACCGCTCAGCGGTACCGGGGCTTCTACACGTGGGTCACTCGGGGATCAGTCCCACCAGTGGTTGCCGCCGTGGCCGTTGTTGCCGTCGGAGAGACCGCCGACGATGCCGCCGCCGTCGTCCCCGCCGCCACCGATGCCGTTGCCTCCGCCGCCGCCCGCGGTGGTCAGGTTGACCGCCGTGCCGGGCTGGGCCTTCTCGCCGGCGTTGGGCGTGGACAGGACCACGAGGGCATCGTCGTCCTGCGGGCCGGTGATGGTGCCGACGGACAGACCCGCGTCCTCGATGGCCTTGCGGGCGTCCTTCAGCTTCTGGCCGGTGAGGGGCGGAACCGTTGACTCCTCGGCCTTCTTGGCGACCTGGACGTTGACCGTGGAGCCGGGGTCGGCGGGCGTACCGGCCGAGGGCGTGGTCTTGATGACCTTGCCCTCCTCGACGTCCTCACTGGCCACGTCCTGGCGGGCGGGAGTGAAGCCGCTGTCCGTGATCTGCTTCGCCGCGGCTTCGTAGTCGAGGCCGGCGACGTCCGGGACGGTCTCCTGCTTCTTCTCCTTGGCGACGGTGAGCGTGATCTTCTCGCTCTTCTCCGCCTTGGTGTCGCCCTCGGGGTCCTGACGGATGACCTTGTTGGGGGTCCGGTCGGACTCCTCGGTGGCCTTCTCGATGTTGGTGAAGCCCTTGTCCTGGAGCTGCTTCTCGGCCACCTCGTAGCTGAGGCCCTGCACGTCCGGGACGGTGATCTTCGGCGAACCCGACGAGACGGTCACCGTGATGGTGTCGCCCTTCTTGACGTCGGCGTCCACCCCGGGGTTCTGGTCGCAGACCTCGCCCTTCGGGAACTTGGCGCACCGCTTGCGCTCGCCGACCTCAAACTTCAGGCCGACGTTCGTGGCGGACCTCTTGGCCTCATCCTCGGTCTCGCCGATGAGCTTCGGGGCCTTGATCGACCCGTCGCCCCCGCCGTCACCGCCGAAGGTGTACTTCCCGATGAGGATCGCGCCCACCAGGACGAGGATCCCGGCGAGGACGAGCAGCCACGTCGACGTGTTGCTCTTCTTCTGCCGGCGGCCGCGGCCCTCGTCGTAGCCGTAGCCCCCGTCGTCCGGGTTGACCGGCGGCAGCATGGACGTCTGGCCCCCGCCGTTCTGCGGGCGGAGCATCGCGGTCTGCTGGTCGTCCGAGTGGCCGCCGTAGCCGACCGCGCCCATGGCGGCGGTGGCCGCGACGGGCTGGCCGTCGAGGCAGGCCTCGATGTCGGCGCGCATCTCGTCGGCCGACTGGTAGCGGTAGTCCGGGTCCTTGGTGAGGGCCTTCAGGACGATGGCGTCCATCTCCGGCGTGATCTCGCCGTCGAAGACGCTCGGGGCCTGCGGCTCCTCACGTACGTGCTGGTAGGCCACGGCGACCGGGGAGTCGCCCACGAAGGGCGGCCGGACCGTGAGCAGCTCGTAGAGGAGACAACCCGTGGAGTAGAGGTCCGAGCGGGCGTCGACCTGCTCGCCCTTGGCCTGCTCCGGCGAGAGGTACTGCGCCGTGCCGATGACCGCGGCGGTCTGCGTCATCGTCATGCCGGAGTCGCCCATGGCGCGGGCGATGCCGAAGTCCATGACCTTGACCTGGCCGTTCCGCGTCAGCATGACGTTCGCCGGCTTGATGTCGCGGTGCACGATGCCGTTGCGGTGCGAGTACTCCAGGGCCTGGAGGATGCCGATCGTCATCTCCATGGCCCGCTCCGGCAGCAGCTTGCGGCCGGAGTGCAGCAGCTCGCGCAGCGTGGAGCCGTCGACGTACTCCATCACGATGTACGGGATGGAGACCCCGTCCACGTAGTCCTCGCCGGTGTCGTAGACCGCGACGATCGCCGGGTGGTTGAGCGAGGCGGCCGACTGGGCCTCACGGCGGAACCGGGCCTGGAACGACGGGTCGCGAGCGAGGTCCACACGCAGCGTCTTCACCGCCACGGTGCGGCCGAGGCGGGTGTCGTGCGCGAGGTAGACCTCCGCCATTCCGCCGCGGCCGAGCACCTGGCCCAGCTCGTACCGGCCGCCGAGGCGACGCGGCTCTTCCATAGCTATTCCAGCCCTCTCCGTCGGTCCCGACCGCACCGTTGTGTGGTCCGGCGGTGTGCTGTCCGGGCATACGGTACCCGGCTCCACTTGCGTGACCCGGCCGCGACCGTCACCCGATACCGGACCGGTACCGCAACGTGCACCGATGTGGAGGGCCCGTGACGGGGGTCACTTCTTACTGTCGATGACTGCCTTCATCACGTTCTTGGCGATGGGCGCGGCGAGGCCGCCGCCGGAGATGTCGTCACGGCTGGCGTCACTGTCCTCGACCACCACGGCGACGGCGACCGGCGAGCCGGAGTCCGTCTTCGCGTACGAGATGAACCAGGCGTACGGGTTCTTGCTGTTCGCGACGCCGTGCTGCGCCGTACCCGTCTTGCCTCCGACGGTGACGCCGGGGATCTGGGCCATGGTTCCCGTGCCCGACTTGACGACCGTCTCCATCATTTCCTGGAGCTTCTGGGCGTTCTCCTTCGAGAGCGGCTCGCTCATCTCCTTGGGCGAGTGCTTCTCGATGACGTCGAGGTTGCGGGCCTGCAGCTCGCTGACCATGTACGGCTCCATGAGCGTGCCGTCGTTGGCGATCGCGGAGGCGACCATGGCCATCTGCAGGGGCGTCGCGGCGGTCTCGAACTGGCCGATGGAGGACAGTGCGGTCTGCGGCCTGTCCATCTCCTCGGGGAAGTTCGAGGCGTTCGAGCGGACCGGGACGAACTGCTCGGAGTTGAAGCCGAACTTCTTGGCCGTCTCCAGCATCTTGTCCTTGCCGAGATCGGAGCCGATCTTGCCGAAGACCGTGTTGCAGGAGACCCGCAGCGCTTCGCGGAGCGAGGCGTTCTTGCAGGGCAGGTTGCCCTCGTTCGGCAGCGGCTGCGTGGTGTCCGGCATCGTCCACGGAAGGGGCGAGTCCGTCTTCTCGTCGACGCTGTCGTACAGACCGTGCTCCAGGGCGGCCGCCGCCGTGACCACCTTGAAGGTGGAGCCGGGCGGATAGGTCTCGCGCAGCGCGCGGTTGACCAGCGGCTTGTCCTTGCTCTTGTCGAGGTCGAGGAACTTCTGGGCCTCGGCGTTGGTGTTGCCCGCGAAGTCCCCCGGGTCGTACGAGGGAGTGGAGGCGAGTGCCAGGATCGCGCCCGTCGACGGGTCGATCGCGGCCACGGCGCCCTTGCCACGGCCCGTCAGGCCGTCGTACGCGGCCTTCTGCGCGGCACCGTTGAGGGTCGTGACGACATTGCCGCCCTCCTTCTTCTCGCCGGTCAGCATGTCGAGCGTGCGGCGGAAGAAGAGCCGGTCGTCGTTGCCGGTCAGGATGCCGTCGTCGATGTTTTCCAGCTGGTTGGCGCCGATGCGCTGCGAGGAGTAGCCGGTGACGGGGGCCCACATGGGCCCGTCCTTCCAGGTGCGCTTGTACTTCAGGTCGCTGCCCGGGGTGGCCTTGGAGCCGGTGATGGGCTTGCCGTCGACGATGATGTCGCCGCGCGGCTGGGAGTAGCGCTCGATGGTGACGCGGCGGTTCTTCTCGTGCTTGGCCAGGGAGTCGGCCTGCACGTACTGGAGCCAGTTGTCCCGGGCGAGCAGGGCGAGGACGAGCAGCCCGCAGAAGATCGCGATCCGGCGCAGGGGCTTGTTCACGGTCGGACCACCTGGGTCATTTCGGCGTCGGGGTTCGGTGCGGGGGACGGGGCGGGACGGCGCGCGGTGTCGCTGATCCGGATCAGGATGCCGATGAGGGCCCAGTTGGCGATGACGGAGGAACCGCCGTACGCCAGGAAGGGCATGGTCATACCCGTCAGCGGGATCAGGCCCATGACGCCGCCGGAGACGACGAACACCTGGATGGCGAAGGCTCCGGAGAGGCCGATCGCGAGGAGCTTGCCGAACGGGTCACGGGCGGCGAGCGCCGTGCGGACGCCGCGCTCCACGATCAGGCCGTAGATGAGCAGGATCGCCATCACGCCCGCCAGACCCATTTCCTCACCGAAGGTGGCGAGGATGAAGTCGGAGTTGGCGGCGAAGCCGATCAGGTCGGAGTTGCCCTGGCCGAGGCCGGTACCGAGCACGCCGCCGGAGCCGAACGCCATCAGGGACTGGGCGATCTGGTCACTGTTGTTCTGGATGACCGTCTCGGAGAACGGGTTGAGCCAGGCGTCCACACGCTGCTGAACATGGGGCTCGAACGAGGCCACGCCGACCGCGCCGACACCGGACATCAGGAGACCGAACACGATCCAGCTGGTGCGCTCCGTGGCGACGTAGAGCATCACGACGAACATGCCGAAGAACAGCAGCGACGTACCGAGGTCGGTCTCGAAGACGAGGATCAGGATCGACATCGCCCAGACGACGATGATCGGGCCGAGGTCGCGTCCGCGCGGGAGGTACAGCCCCATGAATCGGCGGCTGGCCAGGGCGAGCGCGTCGCGCTTCACCATCAGATAGCCGGCGAAGAAGATCGCGATGACGATCTTCGCGAACTCACCGGGCTGGATGGAGAAGCCGCCGATGCTGATCCAGATCTTGGCGCCGAACACGTTCATGCCGAGGCCCGGCACGAGCGGCAGGAGCAGCAGGACCAGGGCGCCGACCATGGAGATGTACGTGTAGCGCTGCAGGACGCGGTGGTCCTTGAGCAGGAGCAGCACGCCCACGAAGAGCGCGACACCGATCGCCGAGTACATCAGCTGGTTCGGCGCGGCCTGGACGAAGTTGTCCCGCTGCTGGAGCTTCTCCGACTGGTCGAGCCGCCAGATGATCACCAGGCCGAGGCCGTTGAGCAGCGTCGCGAGCGGCAGGAGCAGCGGGTCGGCGTACGCGGCGAACTTGCGCACGACGATGTGCCCGACGCCGGCCAGCAGGCCGAGGCCCAGGCCGTAGCCGAGCATGCCCGTGGGCACCTCACCGGTGAGCGCGAGGCCCACGTTCATGTAGGCGAACAGCGGGATGACGACGGCGAACGCGAGCAGCGCGAGCTCGGTGTTGCGCCGGCTCGGCGCTCCGATCGCGCCGATCGTCGACGTGTGTGTAGTACTACTGCTCATGGCGTGCAGAGGCCCCCAACGGCTGCTTACTGCTTACCGCACAGCGGGACCAGCTTCTGCTCATCCTCGGAGAGGCTGGGGCCGGGTGTGGGAGTCGGTGCGGTCTTGGACTTGTTCTTGTCGGTCGAGTTGTTCTTGTCGTTCTTGTCGGTCCTGGCGTCCGTGCCGGGCGTGGTCGGGTCCGGGGTCGGCGCGGTGCGCAGTCCCGTCGTGCCGCCCGCTTCGCCCTCGCCGGTCTTGGCGTTGTTCTCGCGCTCGACCTCGCGGCGCTCCGCGTCCTTCTTGCACGCGGTGGCCTGCAGACCCAGCTCGTCGATCTTGCTCTTGGCCTCGTCGAGGCTGTCCTCGACGATGTTGGCCTCGACCTGCTTGCGCTGGTACGGCGGCAGGTACTTGAGTTCGACCTCGGGGTGGTCCTTCTCGACCTTCGACAGGCTGACCCACGCGAGGTCCTGGTCGATGCCCCTGTAGAGGGCTACGTGCTTGTCCTTCGTGCCCACGTAGTACTGGGTCTGCGTCCAGCGATAGCCGCCGTAGAGGCCGCCGCCGATGACGGCGAGAGCGAGCACTCCGTAGAGCGATCTCTTGAGCCACTTGCGGCCGCCACCGGGCTTTACGAAGTCCTCGTCGTCGTACGCCCCGAAGCTGCCCTCGGGGACGTACCCCGTGGTGTCGCCGCTGCCGGGCGGGCCGAAGCCGCCCCCTCCCTGGGGGGCCTGCGGCGGCACCGGGCGGCCGAGGCCGGACGCACGGCCCGCGGGGGTCTGCATCGCGCCGTCGTCCTGCGACTGGAGCTGGTTCTCGGCGACCGCGCCGACGACCACGGGGGTGTCGGACAGCTGGCCGGCGAGGGTGTCGCCGCTGTCGATGTCCAGGACGTCGGCGACGATCACGGTGATGTTGTCGGGGCCGCCGCCGCGCAGCGCGAGCTGGATGAGCTCCTGCACGGTCTCCTGAGGGCCCTGGTAGGACGCGAGGGCGTCCTCCATGGTCTGGTGCGAGACGACTCCGGAGAGGCCGTCCGAGCAGATCAGATACCGGTCGCCGGCGCGCACTTCGCGGATCGACAGATCGGGCTCCACGTGGTCGCCGCTGCCCAGCGCGCGCATGAGGAGGGACCTCTGCGGGTGGGTGGTGGCCTCCTCCTCGGTGATGCGGCCCTCGTCGACGAGGCGCTGCACCCAGGTGTGGTCCTGAGTGATCTGCGTCAGGACGCCGTCCCGCAGGAGGTAGGCGCGCGAGTCGCCCACGTGCACCAGGCCGAGGCGCTGTCCCGTCCACAGGAGCGCGGTCAGGGTGGTCCCCATGCCCTCGAGCTGGGGGTCTTCCTCGACCATCATGCGCAGCTGGTCGTTGGCCCGCTGCACGGCGGTGCCCAGCGACGTCAGGATGTCCGAGCCCGGGACGTCGTCGTCGAGCGTGACGAGCGTCGAGATGACCTCGGAGCTCGCCACCTCACCCGCGGCCTGGCCCCCCATGCCGTCGGCAATCGCGAGGAGACGTGGGCCGGCGTAACCGGAGTCCTCGTTCCCCTCCCGGATCATGCCTTTGTGCGATCCGGCGGCGAAGCGCAAAGACAGACTCATGCGCACCTCGCCCGTCGGCTCCGGGTACATCCGCACGGTGCCCACCCTCCGGTCGGGAGCGCGCCGGCGTCCAGTGCCTGGACAGCCGTTTCGGCTCGCTCGCTCCGCTCGCGCTCTGTCATGACGTAGTACTACTTCCGCAGCTCGATGACGGTCTTGCCGATGCGGATCGGCGCGCCCAGCGGAACGGGCGTCGGGGTGGTGAGTCGGGTCCGGTCGAGATACGTGCCGTTGGTGGACCCGAGATCCTCGACGATCCACTGGCCGTCACGGTCCGGGTAGATCCTGGCATGCCTGCTGGAGGCGTAGTCGTCGTCCAGCACGATCGTGGAGTCGTGCGCACGGCCCAGCGTGATGGTCTGGCCCTGCAGCGCGACCGTCGTCCCGGCGAGGATGCCCTCGGAGACGACCAGCTTGCTGGGGGCGCCGCGCCGCTGACGGCCACCGCCGCCCTGCTGCTGGCGCTGCTGTGGGGGTGCGGCCTGCTGTTGGCGGGCGGCCTGCTGCGGCCGCTCGCGCCGGGAACCGCGCTGTGTGACGCGCGTTCCGAACAGGTCGCTGCGGATGACCTGGACGGCCACGATCACGAACAGCCACAGAACGGCCAGAAAACCTAGCCGCATGACCGTCAGGGTCAGCTCTGACATTGCCCCCGCTTCACCCTTCGGCTTGCCGGTAAACGATGGTGGTTTGGCCCACGACGATCCGCGAGCCGTCGCGGAGCGTAGCGCGGGTGGTGTGCTGCCCGTCTACCACGATGCCGTTGGTAGACCCGAGATCCTGGATCGTCGAGGGCGTTCCGGTCCGGATCTCACAGTGCCGGCGGGATACGCCGGGGTCGTCGATCCGCACATCGGCGTCGGTGCTGCGACCCAGCACCAGCGTCGGGCGGGAGATCTGATGGCGATTGCCGTTGATCTCGATCCAGCGCCGCACCTGGGCGCCCGGAAGTGGTCCCGCACCGGGGCCCGCGGGCCTGTTCGGAGCCGGGGACTGCCCGCTGGGGCGACCCGCGCCGGGCGGCGGCGCGGCGGGCATGGGAGGTGCGCCTCCGGGCGAACCGGAGGGTGGCTGCGGATAGCCGGCTCCACCCGCCCCCGCGCCACCTGCGCCGCGGCCGGGGGCCGTAGGGCCGCTGGGGCCCGCGGAGGGGTGCTCGGGAGCCTGGGAGCTGCTGGAGGCGAGGGTGCGGCTACGCACGCGGTACAGGCCGGTGTCGAGATCCTCGGCCTTCTCCAGGTGGACCTTGATGGGGCCCATGAAGCTGTACCGCTGCTGCTTCGCGTAGTCACGCACCATGCCGGAGAGCTCGTCGCCGAGCTGGCCCGAGTACGGGCTGAGTCTCTCGAAGTCGGGTGCGCTGAGCTCCACGATGAAGTCGTTCGGGACGACGGTCCGCTCGCGGTTCCAGATCGTCGCGTTGTTGTCGCACTCCCGCTGGAGCGCGCCGGCGATCTCGACGGGCTGGACCTCGGACTTGAACACCTTGGCGAAGGTGCCGTTGACCAGACCTTCAAGTCGCTGTTCGAACTTCTTCAGGACTCCCATGGGGCACCTCCTCCGTCGTAGTCATCCTGGTACTGCTTACTGATCGTATCCACGCGCCGGGAAATCGGCTGGTTCCCCCTGTCCGCCCAGTCGACGAGTGTCGCCTCTCACAAGACATGCCCGCACAAGCGTCCGGGGATCCTCCCAGGACCCCTGATGGAGCCCTGATCCGTGGCCCCGGAGCCCCGTACGGGCAGCTGCTCGGGACGTCTGCTCGAGCCTCCTTTTACAAGGGATCGTAGAGGGGGCCCAAAGCCAGTGTCCCGCACCTGGCTGTGGACCTCGGCGACCTCGGCCGGGGAGGGGGCGAATACGGGACCGGGGCGCCGGACGGGTCCGGTTCGGCTCGTGGGGCGGATGGGACCCGTCCGGGGCCGGGGCAGAGCTTCTGGGGCCAGGTGCCCGCCGAATACGGATGTGAATCCACCCTCTGCAGCGTGCTAATCTTCTGGATGTCGGCAGGCGCTCGCACCACACAGTGGGAGACCCAAAGACAGCACCCATGCGCGGGTGGCGGAATAGGCAGACGCGCTGGATTCAGGTTCCAGTGCCCGCAAGGGCGTGGGGGTTCAACTCCCCCCTCGCGCACAACGAGGAAGCGGTCCTCCTCCGGATGAAAGTCCGGAAGGGGGCCGCTTCTTTTTTGCCCTCTTGACGGGATGGTGATGTATGTCACCGAAGTTATCCACAGGCTCTGACGGGGGTCGGCGAGCGGCGGTACCTTCGAGGCCGGATTCGTGGTTGGCCGATGGCCGACGGGGGGCGATGAGCATGGTGGAGCACGGCGGGAGGATTCCCGGGCAGCGGGGCGAGCGGCTGCCGCGGGTGCGGGGGTTCGCCGAGTGGCCCGCGCAGGGGTCGCCGAAGGCGGAGGGCAAGGCGCTGCGGCGGCAGGTGCCCCGTGCCGCGCACGCGGAGTTCGAGGTGGACGGCGGGCGGCCCGATCCCGTGGCCGTCATGGAGGAGTCCAACCGCAGCCGGCTCCCCGAGCTCGCGCCGATCCGGGTCGGCAGGATGGCTGCCTCGCCCTTCGCGTTCCTGCGGGGCTCCGCGGGACTCATGGCGTACGACCTCGCGCGCACCCCGCTCTCCGGCATCGGCGCGCAGATATGCGGAGACGCGCACGCGGGGAACTTCGGGTTGTACGGGGACGCGCGCGGCGGCCTCGTCATCGACTTGAACGACTTCGACGAGACGGCGCACGGCCCCTGGGAGTGGGACCTCAAGCGCCTGGCCGCGTCCCTGGTGCTCGCGGGGCGCGAGGCGGGGGCGAGCGAGGACGCCTGCGAGGAGGCGGCCCTGGACGCCGTCGGGGCGTATCGCCGCACGATGCGGCTGCTCGCGAAGCTCCCGGTCCTCGACGCGTGGAACGCCATCGCGGACGAGCAGCTGGTCTCGCACACGGACGCGCGCGACCTGCTCGGCACTCTGGAGCGGGTCGCCGAGAAGGCGCGGAAGAACACGAGTGCCCGCTTCGCGGCGAAGTCGACGGAGCAGGCCGTGAGCGGGGACGGTGCCGAGGGGCGCCGCTTCGTCGACGCCCCGCCCGTGCTGCGGCGCGTGCCGGACGCGGAGGCCGCCTCGGTGGCGGCGGCCCTCGGGGAGTACGTGGGCACGCTGACCGAGGACCGGCTGCCGCTGCTCGCGCGGTATGCGATCCAGGACGTGGCGTTCCGCGTGGTCGGCACGGGAAGCGTCGGGCTGCGGTCGTATGTGGTGCTGCTGCTCGACCACCGGGGCGAGCCGTTGGTGCTCCAGGTCAAGGAGGCGCGGCCCTCCGCGCTGCTGCCGCATCTGCCGGTGGCCGGCTTCAAGGCACCGGAGACCCTGCACGAAGGACACCGGGTGGTGCTCGGCCAGAAGCGGATGCAGGTCGTCAGCGACTTCCTGCTCGGCTGGACGACGGTCGACGGACTGCCTTTCCAGGTGAGGCAGTTCAGGAACCGCAAGGGCAGTGTGGACCCGGCCGAGCTGGCCGCGGACCAGGTGGACGACTACGGCCGCATGACCGGCGCCCTGCTGGCCCGCGCGCACGCGCACAGTGCGGACCCGCGCCTCATAGCGGGGTACTGCGGGAAGAACGACGAGCTGGACGAGGCGATGGCGCGTTTCGCGACGGCGTACGCGGACCGTACGGAGTCCGACCACGCGCTGCTGGTGCGGGCGGTCAAGGAGGGGCGGGTGGCGGCGGAGACAGGGGTGTGACGGTGGAGGGTTCGGGTGTGGTGCGGGTGGGTTTCCTGGGTGGCGTCCTCGGTGGCCTAGGCTGGGCGGGTGACGACCCCGGAAGCCGAGCCGACGCAGCCCGAGACTCCTGAGACTCCCCGAGAGGGAGCGCAGCAGTCGGGTTCCGAAGGGCGGCTCAAGGAGCAGCTGAAGGCGCGGCTCAGGGAGCGGTCCGAAGCGCGGTCGGGCGACGGCGACGAGGGGCGTGCCGCCGAGGAGCCGCCCAAGGAACGCCCGGAGGAGCGGCTCGAGAGGGCCGTGCGCGCTGCCGAGCAGGCGCTGATCGAGTACGAGATCGCGCTGGAGACCTTCCGCGTGGAGGTCGAGAACTTCTCTCGCCTGCACCACCAGAAGCTCGGCCCGATGTACGCCCGGCTCGACGAGCTGGACGCGCAGATCGCCGAGGCCACCGCCGCCCGCACCGGCGACCCGGAGGACCGGCGCAAGGCGGCGGAGGCTCGGGCACAGGTGATGCCGATGCCCGGCGTCGAGGAGCTGTTCCACGGCTGGATGGACGGTGAGGGGCTCTACCCCGAGGCCGCCGCGATGCTCACCGACCAGTCGGTGCGGCCGCCGCAGCGGGTGCGCCCCGGCGAGGAGGCCCGCAAGCTCTATCGCGAGCTGGCCCGCAAGGCGCATCCGGATCTGGCGCAGGAGGAGGGCGAGCGGCAGCGGCGCGAGGAGTTCATCACGCGTGTCAACGCCGCCTACGCCCGCGGTGACGAGGCGATGCTGCGGGAGCTGTCCGAGGAGTGGGCCGCGGGCCCGGTTCCCGAGGAGCAGCGGCTCACCCGCAGCGAGGAGCTGTACGCCAGGCTGGAGTGGCTCGCCCAGCGCAAGGAGCTCCTCACGGTCCTCGCCAAGGAGCTGGAGGAGAGCGCGATCGGCGGCATGCTGCGTCTCGCGCCGGACGACCCGGACACGCTGCTCGACGAGATCGCCGAGCAGCTGCTCGCGCAGGTCGCCGAGCGTGAGGCGGAGCTGGCGCGACTGCGCGACTGACGGCGCGGCCCTTCGGGTAGCGTCGGGGGCATGGTTTTCGGATCTCAGGTGCCCACGGTCGGCATCGACGACCTCACGAGCGGTGACTTTCTGCTGGACGTCCGGGAGGACGAGGAGTGGCAGGCGGGGCATGCCGCGGGCGCGCTGCACATCCCGATGAGTGAATTCGTCTCCCGGTACGGCGAGTTGACCGAGGCCGCGCCGCAGGACGGCAAGGTCAACGTCATCTGCCGGTCCGGTGGACGCTCCGCCCAGGTCGCCATGTACCTCGGGCAGCAGGGCATCGAGGCGTTCAACGTCGCCGGTGGCATGGAGGCGTGGGCGGCCGCCGGGCGGCCCGTTGTCGACGATAAGGGCGAGCCGGGCACCGTGATCTGACCGCAGTCCCCGTCGCGGTGCCGTTCCCTGTCGCGGTTCCGGCGCCTGTCGTGGTTCCGGCCCCGGTCTTGGTCGGGGCCTCAGCCGAGTGCGTGGGCGGCCAGCAGGTCGCCCAGAGCCTCCTCGTGCGCCGCCGCCGGGCCGAGGGAGAGCTCCAACTGCTTGGCCCAGGCGTGATAGCGGTGCAGGGGGTAGTCGGTGTCGGCGCCGAAGCCGCCGTGCAGGTGCTGTGCGGTCTGCACGACCCTTCGTACGCCTTCCGAAGCCCAGATCTTGGCGACGGCCACGTCTCCCGCCGCGGGCAGGGCGCCGTCCGCCCCGGTGCTCACGCGCCAGGCGGCCTGCCAGAGGGTGACCTCCATCGAACGCAGGTCGATGTAGCGGTCGGCCGCCTGCACGGCCACGGCCTGGAACGTGGCCACGGAGTGGCCGAACTGCTCCCGCTTGCTGACGTATTCACTCGTCATCCGCAGGACCCCTTCACCGAGCCCGAGCGCGAGCGCGCAGGTTCCGGTGGCGAGCAGCTCGCGCAGCCGTTCCCAGGCGCCGTCGGCGTCGATGACGTCGGACGCGGCGATGCGCACGCCCTCCAGGCGGAGCTCGCCGAGGCGTTCACCGCTGGTGGAGATCTGCTCGGCGACGGTCAGACCTTCGTGGACGCGGGGGACGAGGGCGAGGAGGGTGCGGCCATCGGGCGTGTGGGCGGGTACGGCCACGAGGTCTGCGTTCTGCGCCCAGGGCACGCCCGTCTGGAGCCCGTCCAGGATCCAGCTGTCGCCGTCGCGCTGGGCGGTGACGGCCAGGTCGGCCGGGTCGTGGCCGGTGCGGCCGTTGGCGGCGACCGTCAGGACGAGGTCGCCGCGCGCGGCCGCGGGAAGGACCTTCCGCTTCAACTCGTCCCCGCCGTGGGCCTGGACCGCGAGCGCGGCGGCGCTGCTCTCCAGGAGAGGGACCCGCGCGAGCACCTTCGCGGACTCGCGCAGCACCAGGCACAGGGCGATGGCGTCCAGGCCCACGCCGCCGTGCTCCGGGGTGATGAGCACGCCCAGCAGGTCGGCGTCGGCGAGCCGGGCCCACAGGGCGCGGTCGAAGTCCTCGGCGACCGCCCCGGGCGTGAGGGCGGGGCTCGGCACCCCGTCCGGCTTCACGTCCGCGAAGATGGCCCGCGCCGCCTCGACCACGGCCTGCTGTTCCTCGGTGAAGGTGAAGTCCACTGCCCGTCCTCCCGCGCCCCGGCCGACCGACGTCTCCGTCGCCTCTTCCGCCTCTTCGTATCTGACGGTGCGTCAAGATAGAACAGGTTCTATGGGAAGGGAACAGGCAGGGAGAGCGCAGGTCTCGGCGGGCGCGCAGGTGTGAGCGTGCGGGTGGGGCGTCAGTGGGCAGGCAGGATGTCGGCGGGTAGGCCGGGCGTCAGCGGTCGAAGTCCAGCTCCACGGTGTCCGTGGCCGGACGGGACTGGCACGCCAGCACATAACCGGCCTCCGTCTCCTCCGGCTCCAACGCGAAGTTGCGGTCCATCCGGACCTCGCCCGAGACGCGGAAGGCCCGGCAGGTGCCGCATACCCCGCCCTTGCAGGCGTAGGGAGCGTCGGCGCGGTTGCGCAGCACCGTCTCCAGGAGGGTTTCCCCGCTCTGTACGGGCCAGGTGCCCGAGCGGCCGTCCAGGGTCGCCGTCACCGTGCTGTGCGCGGGCGCAGGGGTCGAAGGGACGGCGGCGGTGACGCCCCCGTCATCCACGTGGAAGATCTCCTCGTGGACGCGGCGGCGGGGGACACCGAGGGCGCGCAGCGTCCGCTCCGCACCCTGCACCAGGCCGAACGGGCCGCACAGGAACCAGCCCTCGATCTCCGCAACGGGCAGCAGCGCGGGCAGCAACTGGGTGAGCCGCTCCTCGTCGAGCCGTCCGGAGCCGAGACCCGCCTGCTGCTCCTCCCGGGACAGCACGGTGACCAGCTGGAACCGGTCGGGCCAGCGGTCCTTCAGGTCGGCGACCTCCTCCAGGAACATCGTCGACGCGGCGCTGCGGTCGCTCCGGATGAGGCAGAAGTCCGCCTTCGGCTCGCGCTCCAGGAGCGTCGTGACGATGGAGAGCACCGGAGTGATGCCGCTGCCGCCGACGATCGCCGCATAGCGCCCCGGCGCCGGGTCCAGCGTGAACCGTCCGGCCGGTGTCATCACCTCCAGCTCGTCGCCTACGGCGACTTCCTTGAAGGCGTACGTGGAGAAGGCGCCGTCCTCGACGAGGCGCACCCCGACGCGCAGGGCCCGGGGCTCCTCCGGGGCGTCCACGGGCGGGGCCGCGGAGCAGATCGAGTACGTACGCCGGATCTCCGTGCCGTCCGCGAAGCGGCGGATGGCGAGGTGCTGGCCCGGCGTGAAGCGGTACTCCTCGCGCAGGGGCGGCGGCACGTCGAACGTCAGCGTCACGGAGTCGTCGGTGAGCCGGTCGACCGCCGCTACCCGGAGCGGGTGGAAGCGGGCCATCACAACTCCTTGAAGTGGTCGAAGGGTTCACGGCAGGAGGCGCAGCGGCGCAGTGCCTTGCAGGCCGTGGAGGAGAAGCGGCTGAGCAGCTCGGTGTCCGTCGAGCCGCAGTGCGGGCAGCGGATCGACAGGCTCAGCGGGACGGGGCCGTCCGCCGAGTGGGAACGCGGGGGAGCTATGCCGAACTCGGCCAGCTTGCGGCGGCCCTCGGCGCTGATGTCGTCGGTGGACCAGGCGGGGGAGAGAACCGTGCGCACCGCGACGTCGGCCACGCCGTGGTCGTGCAGGACCTGCTCGATGTCGGCGGACATGGCCTCTATCGCCGGGCAGCCCGTGTACGTAGGGGTCAGCTCGACGTCGACCTTGCCCGGGGCGAGGACCCGCACGCCGCGCACCACACCGAGCTCGGCCAGCGTCAGCACGGGCAGCTCGGGGTCGGGCACCGAGCCCGCGAGGGCCAGGAGCTCCGCCTCCAGCGCGGTGAGCGTGGTCGTCACCATGACGCCCCCGGGTGGCTGCGGTGCAGGTGCTGCATCTCGGCGAGCATCCGGCCGAACGATTCGGTGTGCAGTCCCTCGCGGCCTGCGCCCGCCGTCCACGCGCCGGTCTGCGGGCCCTCGGGCACGGTCAGGGTCGCCCGCTCGATGACCGCTGTCACCGAAGCGGTCCAACTCTGCCGCAGCGCCTGCCAGTCGGCGTCCAGCCCCGGCACCGGTTTGAACATCTCGCCGGTGAACCGCCACAGCGCGTCGATGCCCGCCTGCATCCGCGCGTGGCTCTCGTCCGTGCCGTCGCCGAGCCGCAGGGTCCACTGCTCGGCGTGGTCCTGGTGG
>NZ_LIPN01000042.1:30019-30281 GCF_001418325.1 Streptomyces atriruber
GTTCGGCTGCTCGACCAGCTGGAGGTTGCGGAAGGAGCGCTCCTCGCGGAGGTACGCCAACTCGTCCTCGTCGCCTGCCATGGAGAGCAGGAGGCGGGCTTGGCCGAGCAGGTCGAGGGCGATGTTCGCCAGGGCGACCTCCTCTTCGAGGACGGGGGCGTGTCCTGCCCACTCCCCCAGCCGGTGGGAGAGCACCAGCGCGTCGTCGCCGAGGGCCAAGGCGGGGAAGGGCGGGGCGTCGGGCGAGGCGGGGGTCGGGGTC
>NZ_LIPN01000420.1 GCF_001418325.1 Streptomyces atriruber
CCCCAACCACCCCCCGCCCACCGGGCGCAGAGACGCCGAGGCGACCAAGGGGGCCATCATCCGCGCCGCCCGTTACCTCCTCGCCCGGCACGCGCACGGTGACATCACCCTCAAAGCGGTGGCCGACCGGGCCGGGGTGAGCGCGCCGTTGATCCTCAAGTACTTCGGCAACAAGGACGCGTTGTTCTCCCAGGTCATGTCGTTCGAGGCCGACGTCGAGACCTTTCTCGACGCCCCCGTCGCCGACCTCGGTCGCCACATGGTCCGGCATCTGCTCACCGGCCAGGCCGAGCGGGGCGCCGACCCGATCCTGCGCATCGTCTTCGCCCCGCTCCACGGCGAGCAGGGCGACATCCTGCGCGCCAACTTCCGCGCCCAGGTTGCCGAGCGGCTGAGCGAGCGACTGTCGGGGCGGGACGCGGGGCTGCGGGCCGAGCTCGCCGTGGGGATGCTGCTCGGCCTGGGCGTGATGTACGGCATCGCCCGCGGCCCGCACCTGCGCGCCACGGAGATCGCCGAGGTCACCGACCGGTACGCGCCCCTGGTGCAGTCCTTCCTGACTCCCGGCTGACCCGCGCCGCCGGGGCAGTGGCAACGGGCCGCTCGGCCTCGCGCCCCGACTCCCGTCGAGCCGCTCCCCTCCGCACGACCACCACCGCTACCAGCCCGACGGCCAGGCCCAACACGGTTTGCGGCCCGAAGGGTTCACCGAACATCAGGGCGCCCCACAGGGCGGTCACGGGTGCCATGAGGAACATCAGGGTGTTGACCTGGGTGACCCCGGAACGCCGCAGGATCAACCAGTACAGGCCGTACCCGCCGAACGTGGAGAGCGCCACCAGCCACCCGATCGCGGCCCAGAAGGAAGCCTCGGCCGGTGGCGTCGCGGCCCCCGCCGCCAGTGCGAGACCGGTGAAGACGACGGCGCTCGTGACGCAGTGGACGGTCATCGACACCGAAGGGGCGACCGGGCGGGGCGCACGCCGGTCGAGGAACGTCGCCGCGACCAGCGAGAGCATCCCGAGGAACGGTACGAGATAGGCCCAGTCCGGGGTGGCGCCGCCCTGTGAGAAGTCGGCCGCGGTGACGATGACGACTCCGGTCACGCCGAGCCCGAGGCCGGTCCACTGCGTGCGCGAGACGTACTGGCCGAGCAGCGGCCCGGCGAGGGCGCCCGCGACGAGCGGCTGGGTGCCGTCGATCAGGGCGGTCGTACCGCTGGAGACGCCGAGCTGGATCGCGAGGTACACGGTGAGCAGATAGCCGCTCTGCGACAGCGCACCGACGACCGCCTGCCGTCCGACATCACGCGCCGTCAGGCCCCGCCAGGGCGCCCGGGAGAACACCAGCACGACGAGCCCCAGCGCCACGGCCAGCGGCAGGAAGCGCCACATCAGCACCGTCACCGCGGACGCGCTGCCCGCGCCCAGTTTCGCCCCGATGAACCCGGAGCTCCAGGTCAGTACGAATGCGGTCGACAGCAGGACGTTCATGGGTTTCTCCCGTCGTGCGGCGGCTCGGCGCAGGCGAGTAGACCGATCTGTATACATGCGCGATGGCGACGAGTATACAGATCGGTCTAGGGAGTTTGTATACCGGTCGGTCTACCATGGGATGCATGGGTGGTGACGAGTGCGGGATCGCGTACGGAACGGAAGGTCGGACGGAAGGCGAGGCGGGTGGCAAGGCGGATGGCGGCGTAGCGGCGCCCCGCCGCATCGCCATGACACCCGCCGCGCGCCGCGCCCTCGACGCAGCGGGGCGCCTCTTCTACGAGCGCGGCATCCATGCCGTCGGAGTGGATCTGATCGCCGCCGAAGCCGGGGTCACGAAGAAGACCCTCTACGACCGCTTCGGCTCCAAGGAGCAGATCGTCGTGGAGTACCTGGCCGACCGGGACGAGCGCTGGCGCGTCTTCCTCGCCCCGTATCTGGAGGCCGCCGCCACGCCGCGCGCCCGGATCCTCGCCGTCTTCGATGCCTCGCGCGACTGGGCCGACGGATATCTGACGAAGGGGTGCAGCATGGTCAACGCGCACGCTGAGATCAGTGACCCCGCACACCCGGCGTACCCGATCATCACGGGTCAGAAGGCGTGGATGCTCGCGCTGTTCACCGGCCTCGCCGAGGAGATCGCGCCGCGCGGAGCCGTCCGGTTGGGGCGGGCGCTCGTGCTGCTGCACGAGGGCGCGCTCGTCGCGCACGGCATGCGCCTGTTTCCCGATGCCGTCGATCAGGCTCGCGGGGAGGCAGAGGTGCTGACCGGCGCGCTCGTCGAGCAAGAGCAAGAGCAGTAGCAAGAGCAGTGGCGGAAGACCGTTGACAAGTCTTTGCCCATGGCCGGAATGCTCCCTTCCGGCTGCCTCCCGGAGTCCGCTCGGGCGGCTGGGAGCCCTGGTGTCCGGCGGGGTGACTGAGCGGCGTTGACACGAGTCATTCCTCAGGGGTCGGCAAAGGGCGGCCGAAACTCCCGGGGTCGCCGGAGCGGGTGAGCGGAAGTGGCGTTGACCGTACGCATGCGCAGGAGCACGCTGCACACATAGGTGCTAGTTACACCTAGTTCGGCGAGCGGAAGGAAAGCGCATGTGCGGTATCACCGGCTGGGTCTCCTTCGACCGTGATCTGACGGCCGAGTCCACCACCCTGGACGCCATGACGGAGACGATGTCCTGCCGCGGTCCCGACGACCGCGGCACGTGGACCGGCGGGCCCGCCGGGCTCGGACACCGGCGGCTCGCGATCATCGACCTGCCCGGCGGACGCCAGCCCATGACCGTCGAGACCCCGACGGGAACCGTCGCCCTGGTCTACTCCGGGGAGACGTACAACTTCACCGAGCTCCGCCGTGAACTGGCGGGCCGCGGCCACCGGTTCACGACCGTGTCCGACACCGAGGTCGTGCTGCGCGGCTATCTCGAATGGGGCGAGGCGCTCGCCGAGCGGCTCAACGGCATGTACGCCTTCGCGGTCTGGGACGCCCGCCACGACAAGCTCGTCATGATCCGCGACCGCATGGGCATCAAGCCCTTCTACTACTATGAGACGTCCGACGGCGTCCTGTTCGGTTCCGAGCCCAAGGCGATCCTCGCCAATCCGCTCGCCCGGCGCCGGGTCACCCTCGACGGCCTCCGGGAAGTGTTCGCCGTCGTCAAGACGCCAGGTCACGCCGTGTGGGACGGCATGCGGGAGGTCGAGCCCGGCACGGTCGTGACGGTGGACCGCTCCGGTCTGCGGCGGCACGTGTACTGGTCGTTGGAGACCCGCCCGCACACCGACGGCCGCGACGCGTCCGTCGCGAAGGTCCGTGAGCTCCTCGACGACATCGTGCGCCGCCAGCTCGTCTCGGACGTGCCGCGCTGCACGCTGCTCTCCGGCGGTCTGGACTCCTCGGCGATGACCGCGCTGGCGGCCCGCCAACTGGCCGAGGCGGGCGAGACGGTGCGTAGTTTCGCCGTCGACTTCGTCGGCCAGGCCGACAACTTCGTCGCCGACGAACTGCGGGGCACGCCCGACACCCCCTACGTCCACGACGTCGCGAAGTCGGCGGGCACCGACCACCGCGACATCGTCCTGGACTCGCACGCCCTCGCCGACCCGGACGTGCGCGCCAAGATGATCGGCGCGCGGGACATACCGATGGGCTTCGGTGACATGGACGCCTCCCTCTACCTCCTCTTCCGTGCCATCCGTGAGCACTCCACGGTGGCGCTGTCCGGGGAGTCCGCGGACGAGGTCTTCGGCGGTTATCTGCAGTTCTTCGACGAGACTGCGCGAGCGGCCGACGCCTTTCCCTGGCTGGTGCGGTTCGCCGACCACTTCGGGGACGACGCCCGCATCCTGCGCCCTGACCTGACCGCCGCGCTCGACCTGCCCGCCTACATCAAGGAGAGCTACGCGACGGCCGTCGCCGGCATCCGGCGCCTGGACGGCGAGAGCGACTTCGAGTTCCGGATGCGGAAGATCTGCCATCTGCACCTGACCCGTTTCGTGCGTGTCCTGCTCGACCGCAAGGACCGGGCCAGCATGGCCGTCGGCCTCGAAGTCCGCGTGCCGTTCTGCGACCACCGGCTCGTGGAGTACGTGTACAACACCCCCTGGGCGCTGAAGTCCTTCGACGGCAGGGAGAAGAGCCTGCTGCGCGAGGCCACCGCGGATGTGCTGCCGCGGTCGGTCTACGACCGGGTGAAGAGCCCGTACCCCTCCACGCAGGACCCCAAGTACGCGGTCGCGCTCCAGGGGCACGTCAAGGAGCTGCTCGCGCGGCCCGGGCACCCGGTCTTCGACCTGGTGGACCGGGACCGCGCGGTGAAGGCCGCGGAGCGCGAGGCGCCGCAGATCACGCAGGCCTCGCGGCGCGATCTGGAGCGTACGCTGGACCTGGCGCTCTGGCTGGACCTCTACCGTCCGGAGATCGCCCTCACCTGAGCCGCGCACCGCCGCCCGGTCACCGCCCCTGTTGCTCCTCCGCGTCTCCCGAGGCGGCGAGCGTGTCGAGGAACCGTCGGAGCGCGGGTGCCCCGTCCGGGCCGAGGTCCCGCTGGACCGGGGGCACGGCCGCCCCGCGGCGGGTGTCGGACGTCTGGCACGGGCCGGGCGACTCATCGGCCCGGACGGTCACCGTGCGGTGGATGAACTCGGCCACCGGCAATCCGAGCCGGTCCGCATGCCGCAGGAGCGCGGCGTACTCGTCGGGCGTGAACAAGACCTGCACAGGCTTGGCACCGTCCATGGACGCATGATGCCGCTCGGGCGTGTGTGACGCGGCGCGGTTGGCATATTCGCCCTCGAAGGCGTGAAAACCGGGGAAGACGCAGGCACGAAGCCGGTATGAACAGGATGTGGCCCCGACCGGACGGGGGAATCTCGGTCGGGGCCACATCCTGTTCAACGATAAACCATAGGGTGATGTTCCGAGGTGAGGGGTCTGCCTGTGTGAGCTGCGTTACCCGGCGGCCCGGCCCCCTGCCTCGGCCCCGAGCCCCCGGCCGTCACTGGACGAGCATGATGATCGACGCCGTGGTGCCCACGACGACGATGAAGGTGCGCATCGCAAGGGGCGGCAGTCTGCGGCCGAAGCGCGCGCCCAACAGGCCGCCCACCGTCGAACCGGCGGCGATCAGGCCCGCCGCGGTCCAGTCGATGTCCGCGACCACGATGAAGACGACGGCGGCGACTCCGTTCACGATCGAGGCCAGCACGTTCTTCGCGGCGTTCAGGCGCTGCAGGTCGTCCAGGAGGAACGTGCCGAACAGGGCCATGAGCAGTACCCCTTGGGCCGCTCCGAAGTATCCGCCGTAGATCCCGGTGGCGAGGACCCCGCACCACATCGGGATGCCGCCGTCCACCTTTCCGCCGCTCTCGCGGTTCTTGAGCCTGCGGGCCAGCCAGGGCTGGAGCAGCACCAGGAGGCAGGCGGTCAGGATGAGCGCCGGGACCACCGCCCGGAAGGCGTCGTCGGGGAGCTTCAGGAGGAGCAGCGCCCCGATCAGGCCGCCGATGAGCGAGGCCGTGCCGAACCGCACCAGGCGCCTGAACTGCCCCTTCATCTCGCGGCGGTAGCCGTACGCGGCGCTCAGCGTGCCCGGCACGAGGCCGAGGTTGTTCGACACGTTGGCGAGCACCGGCGGAAGGCCGAAGGCCAGCAGCGTGGGGAAGGTGATGAGGGTGCCGGAGCCGACCACCGCGTTGAGCCCGCCGGCCGCGATACCGGCGGCCCCGACGGCCACCATTTCGAGCGCTTCCACGCGTCACCTTTCCTGATGCCCCGATGTGCTGCTGAGTTGCTGAGTTTCCGTCGAACTCCCGCCGCACGTACGGCGGGTGCCCGGCCCGCGCGGCCCGGGAGCGTGTTACCTGCCCCCGGGTCGACGCCCGTCGCCGGGTCGCCGCCCGGGCCATGAACGATCTTGGTGTACCGCCAAAACCCAAGTCAATCCTCGGGTTTCCTTGCATCCCCCCAAGGGATAACTTCATCCGCTGTGACCCTCGACGACCTCCGCACCTTCATCGCCGTGTGCCGCGCGGGCAGCCTCAGCGCCGTCGCCCGTGACCTGTCCTGTACGCAGTCCGCCGTGAGCCAGCACGTCAAGCGCCTGGAGCGGGAGCTCGGCGTGAGTCTCCTGGAGCGGCGTGCGCGGGGTGTCGTGCCCACCTCGGCCGGGCGGATCCTGCAGGCCGCGGCCTCGGACGGGATCGGCGGCATCGATCTCGCCGTACGGCGGCTGAAGGAGCAGGTCCGCGGGGAGGGCGGCACGGTACGGATCACCACAGGGGCCACCTCGGTACGGCACTTCATGGCCGAGGCCGTCGTCGACTTCCGGGACCGCTATCCGCACGTCGGCCTGGAGTTCCAGACCATGAGTTCGAGCCGCAGCTGCTTCGACGCGCTCGCGGCCGACGACCTGGACCTCGCCTGGATCACGCTCGGGGAGGCCGTGCGGGGCATCGAGCAGCGGCCGGTCGTCGAACTGCCCTGGGTCCTCGCCGTCCGTGCCGACGACCCGCTCGCCGGGCGGCCGCGCGTCGAGCCCGCCGAGCTGGCCGCGGCGCGGCTCATCACGCCACCGGACGGCTCGACCTCGCGCGGCCGTCTCGACGCGTGGCTCGGTGAGCTGGACGTGGCGCTGCCGACCGTCACCAGCGTCGCCGACTGGGACACCGCCGTCCTCCTGGCGGAGCTCGGGCTCGGCCAGGCCGTCGTGCCGCTGCTGCCCGGCTGGCGCGAGTGCGGGCCCGCGGGACTCCGGCTCGTCCCGGTGCCGGAGCTGCCGCCGCTGTCGGTGGGGTGGGCGGTCCGCCGCTGGGACGCGCTGAGCCCGCTGGGCCGTGCCTTCGCCGACACCGTCGCCGGACACTGCGCGCCGCTCGGCTTGGAGCCCGCTCAGGGGGCGAGTCTCGCGGCGCGCGTCCGAAGGTAGTGGGCCTCGGGGTGGCTGAGCGTTCCCTGCGCCGCCAGCTGGTAGGCGGCGCGGGCGAGGTCGGTGTCGCCCGCCCTCTCCAACAGGTGGGCGCGGACGGCTTCGAGCCGGTAGTGCCCCGCCAACCCGCCCTCCAGCGCGGCCAGTTCACGGAGTCCGGCCCGCGGCCCGTGCACCATCGCGTAGGCGACGGCCCGCCCCAGCTCGGCCATGGGCTCGGGAGCGCGGCGTACGAGAACGTCGTACAGGGCGAGGATCTGCGGCCAGTCGGTGCTGTCCGGGCCGTCCGCCTCGTCGTGCAGGGCCGCGATGGCCGCCTGCAACTGGTAGGCGCCGGGCGGGCCCTGGGAGAGTGCCTCCTCGACGAGCGCCGTGCCTTCGTGGATCGCCTGCCGGTCCCAGAGGGCGCGGTCCTGCTCGTCCAGGGGGATCAGCTCGCCGTGCGGCCCGGTCCGGGCGGCGCTGCGGGCATCGGTGAGCAGCATCAGCGCCAACAGTCCGGTCACCGGCCCCTCCCGGGGCAGCAGGCGACGTACCGCACGAGTGAGGCGGATCGCCTCGCGTGCGAGGTCCGCGCGGTGCAGGGCGGCACCGGAGGTGGCCGTGTAGCCCTCGTTGAAGATCAGGTAGAGCACCTGGAGGACGACGGCGAGCCGCGCGTCACGGTCGCCGGGGCCCGGCTGCCGGAAGGGCGCCCCCTTGATCTTCGTCTTCGCGCGGCTGATCCGCTGGGCCATGGTCGCCTCGGGCACCAGGTGCGCGCGGGCGATCTCGGCCGTGGTCAGCCCGCCGACGGCGCGCAGCGTCAGGGCGACCTGGGCGGCGGCGGTCAGCTCGGGACGGCAGCACAGGAACAGCAGCGTGAGCGTGTCGTCGTCCGCGGGGGCGCGGCTCTCGCCCGGCGGGGGAGCGGTGAACGCGTCACGGGGAGTCAGCCGGGCCACGTCCTCCTCGCGCCGCCGCCGCGCCTCGTCGGCGCGCAGCTGGTCCATGAGGCGGCGCGCGGCGACCTTGATCAGCCAGCCGCGCGGATTCTCCGGCAGCCCCTGGTCCGGCCACTGCCGCGCCGCCGCGAGGAGCGCCTCCTGCACGGCGTCCTCGGCGGCGCCGAAGTGTCCGTACCGGCGTACGAGCGCGCCGAGGACCTGCGGCGCGTGCAGGCGCAGCAGGTCCTCGACCTCGGTCGTACGCCGTCTCACCGGGCGCCCGTGCGTCTCAGCATTCGCCCCCGGAGGCGTCCCCGACGGGGCGGATCACGACGGGCGGTTCGACGAGCCCTGCCGGGCCGGGGCACGCGCTGACGCGCAGGGCGATCTCGGTGACCCGCTCCAGGCTCTCGCATTCGAGCAGCCAGTACCCGGCGAGCACCTCTTTCGTCTCGCCGTAGGGACCGTCCGTGATCACGGGGCGGCCGTCCTTGTCCCGGCTGACGAAACGGGTCTGCGCGGGTTCGGTGAGTCCTTGCGCGTCGATGAGCTCACCGGACTCGGCGAGGTCGTTGTTGATCTCGCCCATGTAGGCGAACATCGCCTGCAGCTCCTTCTCGCTCCAGGCCGGACCGTCCGCGGACGGCTTGCCCGACATCGCCTCGTAGTCGGCCTGCGAGCCCTGGACCATCACCAGATACTTCATGACTTCGCTCCTCGGCTGCGCGGTCACCCCTTGCGGGCGACTCTCACAGGGGACGTCGGCGCGGACGACGCGTTCTCGACACCTCGCGGAAGAAATTTTATCCAGGGCGACCTTCCCTGTCCTCGGCGGAAGGACGAACGCTTGGACGAACGCAAGAGGGTTCAGCCCATGTGGACCGGGGCCGCGCCCTCGGCCGTCTCCTGCTTCCGGGCGTTGACGGCCAGCGCGGTGACGACGAGCCCGGCCAGGAACATGGCGCCCGCTCCGACGAAGGCCAGGGTGTAGCCGTGGGTCAGGGCGTCGGCCGCCTTGGCCGTCAAGCCGTGGTCCTCGGTGGCCAGGCCCCGGTACAACGAGGCGGCCGCGTCGGGCAGCCGGTCGTTCGCGGCCGACGTGGAGATGGTCGCGAGGACGGCGAGGCCCAGGGCGCCGCCGATCTGCTGGGCGGTGTTCAGGAGCGCGGAGGCGATGCCGGTGTCCTGGTGGTCGACGCCGCTGACGGCGCCCAGCGTCATCGGCACGAAGCCCATCCCCAGACCGAGCGCGGTGACGAACATCGCGGGCATCAGGTGCCCTGCGTAGGACGAGTCGGGCGTGAGCGTGGCGAACCAGAACATGCCCGCGGCCGCCACCAGCAGACCGGGCCCGGCGATGGCACGCGGGGCCAGCCGTGTCACCAGCTTGGCGCTGAGCGCGGCGGCGACGCCCATGCCGAGGCTGAACGGCAGGTTGGCGAAGCCCGTCCGCACCGCGCTGTAGCCGAGGATCAGCTGCATGTAGAGGGTGAGGAAGTAGAAGGTGGCGATCATGCCGGCGCCGATGCACAGCATCGTGGCGAACGATCCCGAGCGGTTGCGGTCCTTGAAGAGCCGCAGCGGCATCATCGGGTGGGCGGTGCGGCTCTGGACGACCAGGAAGACGCTGAGCAGGACGGCGGCGACGGCGAAGCAGGACAGGGTGAGGCCGTCGGTCCAGCCGTGCTCGCCGCCCCGGGTGATGCCGTAGACCAGGGCGATCAGGCCGCCGGTGCCGGTGACGGTGCCCGGGAGGTCGAGCCGGCCGTGGTGGCGTTCCGCCTCGACGAGCGTCTTCGTCCCGGCGAGGACGGCCAGGCCGATGGGGATGTTCACGAAGAACACCCACCGCCAGTCCAGCGCGTCGGTCAGCACGCCGCCGAGCAGCAGGCCGACGGTGGCGCCGATGCCCGCCATCGCGGCGTAGACCCCCATCGCCTTGTTGCGCGGCTTGCCCTCTGGGAACGTCGTGGCGATCAGGGAGAGCGCGCTGGGCGCCGCGACGGCCGCACCGACGCCCTGCAGGACGCGCGCGCCGATGAGCAGGCCCGCGTTCGGGGCGAGCCCGCCGAGCAGGGAGGCCACGGTGAACAGGGCGATGCCCAGCTGGAACATCCGCCTGCGGCCGAAGAGGTCCCCGGCCCGGCCGCCGAGCAGCAGCAGTCCGCCGAAGGCCAGCGCGTAGGAGTTGACGATCCAGGCCAGGTTCGCGTCGGACACGTCCAGCGCGGTCTGGATGCTGGGCAGGGCGATGTTGGTGATGGTGCCGTCGAGCACCACCATGAGCTGGGCCGCGGCGATGACGAACAGGGCCAGGCCGAGGTGCCGGCCGCCGCCGGGTGGCGCGGCGGCGGTGTCCGTGGGTGCGGGGGTGGTGACAGCCGTGCTGTCAGCAGACATGAAGGAGCTCCAGAACGAGGCGTGGACACATTCCGCCGGAACAGGAATCAGGCGTGGAAGGCCTTCTTTCATTCCGGTGTGAGGGGCGACGGCGGCCGCCGTGAAGAGGCGGTGCGCCGCAGCGAAATCCGAGCGGTGCGCCGGTGGAAATGCGGCCCGGCTCGGGACGAGTGGAAACCCTAACACCCCAAAACACCTGGTGAGGGCCGTGCAAAACAAATTCGAGCAGGTTCGTCGACGGGCTTGACATTTCGCTTCCATTCCTAGGCTGCCGACTTTTCGTGGATTCATTGATTTCACTTGCATTTCCGCTCGGGCTGTGTGCAATGAGGTGATCGGTGGATGCCAGGGCGTGCTCACACTTTTCGCGGAATGGCAACTTGCACTAACGTTCACCCCCGGGACTGCGAATGGGGGAGACGGTGGCTGTCGACATCGGGGTGTTCCTGCCGGTGCTGCAGGGGGAGGGGCGGGAACAGGCCGGGGAGTTCGTCGCGGCGGCCCGCCGGGCGGAGGAGCTCGGCTTCGAGTCGGTATGGGCGAGCGGCCATCTGACGGGCCGTATCCCGGTGCTGGACCCGACGGTCACCCTCGCCGCGGTCGCCGCGGCCACCACCCGCATCAAGGTCGGCTACGGAGTCCTGACGGCCCCCGTCCACCGGATCGCCCACCTCGCCCACCAGCTCGCGAGCCTCCAATTCCTCTCCCAGGGGCGCCTGTTGGTGGGCGCCGACACCGGTGGAAGTGCCTGGGCGCAGTGGCGCGGGGGACTGCTGGACCCGCCCGTCTGGGCGGCGTCGGGCGTGCCGTACGAGGGGCGCGACGAGCTGACCGACCGTGCGCTGGACCAGCTGCGGAGCCTGCTCGTGGCGCATCCGACCGAGGTCGGCGGTGCCGAGCTGACCCTGCGGCCGCGCGTCGACCGGCCGCCCTTCCTCGTCGGCGGCGAGTCGGACGCCGACCTGCGGCGCGCGGCCCGGTACGGCGCCTGGTTCCCGAACCTCGCCTCTCCCGCGTACATCGCCCGCATGCTGCCCCGGCTGTCCGCGCTGGGCGCCGAGACCGGCCGGGTCGTCAGGCCCTCGGTGAGCGTCGCCGTCCCGTCCACCCTCACCGCCCCCGGGACCCGCGAGCGACGGCAGCAGCCGGACGCGACGGTCCTGCGCCGCTACGGCATCGACGCCGAGCGGGCGGCCGCGATGCCCGTCGACGGAACGCCGGAGCGCGCCGCCGAGAAGATCGTCGAGTTCGCCCGCGCCGGCGTCGACAGGCTCGTCCTCAGCTTCCCCGACGCGGACTGGCACACGCAGTACGAACGCGCCGCGCAGGCGGCCGAGTCGGCGCGGCGCGAGCTCCCGATCCGGCGGACCGCCACCGCGGGCAGCCAGACCGGCTGCGGCGGCTGGGCCCGCGTCACCCTGGACCTGGAGCGCGAGCCGGGAACGTACGACTTCCTCAACTCCCTGGGCAAGGACGTCCTGGACGACGGTCTGGCCGAGGCGTTGGAGGAGGGCGTGCGCGAAGGGCTCGCGGGCGAGGCCCGCACGGTGCGGGTGCACCGCGCCTGGGTGCATGAAGTCGACGCCAACGAGCGGGTGTTCCGCGAGGCGGGCCGCAAGGCGGTCACCGAAGCGCTGGCCGCGGAACGCGCGGACGGTCGGCGGTGACCGACCGGGCGCCGGCCACCTCGCTGTGGGGCAACCGCAACTACCGGATCTTCCTCGTCATCCAGACGCTCTCCGCCCTCGGGGACTCCTTCTCGTTCGTGGCGATACCGCTGCTCGTGCTGCACAGCACGGGATCGGTCGTCCAGATGGGCCTCGTCACCGGCCTGACGGGCGTCGCGTCGATCGTCACCGGACTCTTCGCCGGTGTGATCGCCGACCGGTTCGACCGGCGCAGGCTCCTGATGCTCGCCGACGTGGCGCGCTGCCTGCTGTACGCGCTGATCCCGCTGGTCTGGCTCTTCGCGACCCCGATGTGGCTGATCTACACGGTCGTTCCGCTCACCGGCGGTTTCGCGATGCTCTTCCAGGTGACGTACGTGACGGTGGTGCCCGCCATCGTCGAGCCCGACCAGATCATCAAGGCCAACGCCCACCTCTACGGCACCTACGCGGTGGCGACGGTCGGCGGGCCCACCCTCGCGGGTCTCGTCGCGGCGGCGTTCGGACCCGTGGCCGCCATCGGGATCGACGCCGCGACGTTCGCCGTGTCGGCCGCCGGGCTCCTCCTCGTCAGACTGCGGCCGACCCCGCGGCCGACGGAGGAGAAGCGGGCCGAGCAGGAGCAGCAGCAGGGGCGGGGGACGGGCCGGGGAGCCGAACGCGCGGGTGTGCGCGGTGAGTTCCTCGCCGGGTTCCGCTTCCTGTGGGCGCACCCCGTCCTGCGCCCGCTGACGGTGCTGCTGTCCCTGTTCATCTTCCTCACGCACGGCATGACCGACGTCATCATCTTCCGGGTCAAGGAGGACCTCGGGCACGGCGACGGCACGGTGGGCTATGTGCTGAGCGCGGGCACCATCGGCACGTTCATCGCCTCCTTCCTGGTCGCCCGGCTGCGCAAGGGCATCGGATTCGGGGCGAGTTGGATAGGCGCCGTCACACTGGCGGGCATCGCCGTCGGCTGCCTCGGGCTGACCGGGAGCGTGCCGGTGATCGGCGCGCTCTCGGCGACCATGCTGCTGGCCACCGGCGTCGCCGGGATCTGCTCCATGTCGCTGCGGCAGGAGGTGACGCCGGGGCATCTGCTGGGGCGGGTCACCGCGGCGTTCTGGACCACGCACTACTCCCTCGGTCCCCTCGGGGCCGCCGCCGTCACCGCTGCCGCGGCCGGGTTCGGGGTGGCCCGGGTGTGCCTGGCCGTCGGCGCGGGCGTGGTGTGCGTGGCGCTGAGCGGGACGCTGACAGGGATTGTGCGCGCCGAGGAGTCCCAGGCGTCCCGGACCCCGGCGGCGGCCGAGGCGCCCGGGGCGGCGACGGAGACCGCGTGACGAAGCGCGCCTCGGGGGCCTGTCGGCAGGGGCCTACCGGGAGCGCGTCGCGCCCCCGGCCGTCTCCTCGTCCGCGGCTGCGCCCGTGGGCGGCGGGGGCCCGCCGCCTCCGTTCCGCTTCCGGTCGCCGTGCCCGGGCCACCAGGCCGCGTGCCCGATGAGCGCGGTCAGCGCCGGAGTGAAGATCATCGCCATGACGAACGCGGCGATGAGGATGCCGAAGGAGAGCGAGAAACCCATCTGGGAGAGCGTCGAGTTGCCCGCGAGCATCAGCGTCGCGAACGTACCCGCGAGGATCACACCGGCCGAGCCGATCGTCGGCCCGGAGTGGCGCACCGCCGTCCCCGCGGCGTCGTGCGGGGAGCGCCCCTCGCGGGCCTCCTCGCGCAGCCGCGACACCATGAGGATGTTGTAGTCCGTGCCGAGCGCGACCACGAACAAGTACATGATCACGGGCAGCATGAACATCAGGCCGGGCTGGCTGCCGATCTGCTGGAAGATCAACGAGGTCGCGCCGAGCGTCGCGCCGAAGCCGAGCGCGACGGACAGCATCAGGTACCAGGGCGCCACCAGGCTGCGCAGCAGCAGCCCGAGGATCACCATGATGGCGAGCGCCGCCACCGGGAAGACCACCGAGTAGTCCCGGTCGACCGCCTTGTTGATGTCGACGTACACGGCCGTGGTGCCGCCGACCAGTGCCTCCGTGCCGGACGGCGCGTCCTCGTGGGCGGCCGGGCGCAGCTGCCCCTTGACGGTCTCCAGGGCGCTGTCGGAGGCGGGCGGGTCCGAGAGGATCACGGAGTACGAGGCGGTCGTACGGTCCGGGCTGAGCCGTGGAGCCGCGACCTCGCCGACGCCCTCGACGTCGGCGAGCTGCTTGCGGAAGGCGGCGGCCTGCGGCTCCGTCACCGGCTCGTCGGTCGTGGAGGTGAGGTACACGGAGGTCGGGTCGGTGCTGCCCGCGGGGAAGCCCTTCTGGAGGTTGTCCAGGGCGACCATCGACTCCTTGTCCTTGGGGAGCGAGGATCCGGCCAGGTCGAAGTTGGCCTTGTAGCCCAGCGCGCCGAGGGCCAGGGCGCCCATGAAAAGCGCGGAGACCAGCGCCCAGACGGCGGGCCTGCGGGCGATGGACGCGCCGAGCTTGGCGAATCCCGTGCCGTGCGGCTCCTGCTGCCAGGACTTCGAGGGCCAGAACACCTTGGTGCCGAGCAGCGACACCACCGCGGGCACGAGGGTGAGTCCGGCGAGCAGCGTCACGAACACGGCGATGGCGAGGGCGGGGCCCATCGACCGCAGCATGCCCAGCGAGGACAGCGTCAGCGCGGCGAAGGCGACGATGACCGCCCCGGCCGCCGACGTGATGGCCTCGCCGACCCGCTCGACGGCGTGCACCATGCCGCTCTTGGGATCCTCGCCCGCCCGCAGAGCCTCCCGGTAGCGGAAGAGCAGGAACAGGATGTAGTCCGTGCCGACGCCGAACAGGACGACGGTCAGGAGCTCCTGGATGGAGGAGTCGGCCTTCATGTCGAAGGCCTTGTTGGCGGAGGCGATCAGACCGGTCGCCATCGGCGAGATGAGGCCGATGAGGACGACGGGCAGCAGCGCGATGATGGGGCTGCGGAAGATCACGAGCAGCAGTACGACGATGATCACGATCGTGCCGACGCCGACGAGCAGGCCCGCCTTCTTGGAGGCGTCGCTCTCGTCGAGGGCCTGTGCGGCGGATCCGGTGATGCCCGCCGAGAGGTCCGTGCCCTTCAGCTCCGGCTTGAGGTCGCTCCGCAGCTCCTTGACGGCGTCCTGCTGGGCGGTGTCCTCGGGGTTGGTGATCTTCGGCATGGCGACGACCGAGGTCTGCACCAGCTTGTTGGGCGAGACCTGGCCCGGCACGACGGCCTGTACCTCGGGGATCTTCCGGTTCTGCAGATCCTTGGAGACGCGCGCCACGTCGGCGGAGTCGGCGGCCGTCAGCTTTCCGCCGTCGGAACGCTGGAAGACGATGATCGCCCCGACGTTCTGCTGCTCGGGGAAGTCCTTCTCCTGCACGTCGGCGGCGCGAATGGACTCGTAGTGGTCCGGCAGGAAACTCGCCTCGTCGCTGCTGGAGGTGAGCTTCGGCGCCAGCGAGATCACGGCGCCGGCCGCCACCACCCACGCCAGGATGATCCACCAGGGGCGGCGTACCACGAATCGGCCCAGGCCAGAGAACATCGGCTACTGCCTCTCCTCGCCCCCGAGGCATAACAGTCGGGTTCCGCCAAGGATCGGCCGCGGCGGGCGGCCCCGCCACTCGAACGACTCGCTTTCGGTCACTCGCGTCGCGGCGGGGCGCCCCCGCGTCCCGTCAGAAGTTGATCATGTGCCCGGCCAGTCCGTGCACCGCTTCCTTGACGGCCTCGCCGAGGGTCGGGTGGGCGTGGACGTTGCGCGCCACCTCGTGGACGGTGAGGTCCCACTGCTGGGCCAGGGTGAGCTCCGGCAGCAGCTCGGTGACGTCGGGACCGATCAGGTGGGCGCCGATGATCTCGCCGTACTTCGCATCGCTGATGATCTTCACGAAGCCGACGGTGTCGCCGAGGCCGTGCGCCTTGCCGTTGGCCTGGAAGGGGAACTTCGCGACCTTGACGTCGAAGCCCTTCTCCTTCGCCTGCGCCTCGGTCCAGCCGAAGCTGGCGATCTGTGGCTGCGAGTACGTGGCGCGCGGGATCATCGGGTAGTCGAGTTCCATCGTCTCGGCGTCCGCGAGGGTCTCCGCCGCCACGACACCCATGGACTCGGCGGTGTGCGCCAGCATCAGCTTCGCGGTGACGTCGCCGATGGCGTAGATGTGCGGGACGTTCGTGCGGCAGCGCCCGTCGACGTCGATGGCGCCGCGCTCGGTGAGCGCCACGCCCGTCGCCTCCAGACCGAAGCCGGAGACGTTCGGCGCGAAACCGATCGCCTGGAGGACCTTGTCCGTCTCCAGGACCTGCTGCTTGCCGTCCTTGCCCGTGACGGTGACCTTGACCTGCTCGCCCGACTCGTCGATCGACTCCACGCGGGTCGAGGTCAGCACATCGATGCCGAGCTTGCGGTACTGCTTGGCCAGCTCCTTGGAGACGTCCGCGTCCTCCAGCGGCGCCACGCGGTCCAGGAACTCGACGATCGTGACCTTCACGCCGTAGTTGTGCAGGACGTACGCGAACTCGATGCCGATGGCACCCGCGCCCGCGATCACGATGGACTGCGGCAGCGAGTCGGCGAGGATCTGCTCCTCGTACGTCACCACGCGCTCGCTGCGGCTCGTGCCGGGCAGCAGACGGGGCGTGGCGCCGGTGGCGATGATGCAGTGGTCGAAGCCGATCGTGGCGGTCGTGCCGTCGGACTTCGCGACCTGCAGCGTGTTCGCGTCCAGGAACGTGCCCCGGCCGTCGAACTCGGTGATGCCGTTCTTCTTCATCAGGAAGTGGACGCCCTTGACGCGGCCGTCCGCGACCGTGCGGCTGCGGCTGAACGCCTCGCCGTAGTCGAAGGAGACCTGCCCGTCGACCTTGATGCCATACGTCTTCTGCTCGTGCGTGAAGAGGTGGGCCAGCTCGGCGTTGCGCAGCAGGGCCTTCGTCGGGATGCAGCCGACGTTGAGGCAGACACCGCCCCAGTACTTCTCCTCGACGACCGCTACCCGCTTGCCCAGCTGGGCGGCGCGGATGGCGGCGACGTAGCCGCCGGGTCCTGCTCCGAGCACGACGACGTCGAAGCGGTCTTCCATGGGGAGGTCCTCTCTGGGTGGTACGGGATCCGGTGGTGCGGATGGCTCTCTGCCCCGATCATCCGCCATGCGCGGGCCCGGACGGTCGGCGGGTGAGGGACACCACAGCCACCGCCGGGGGGTCGTGGCGGGAAAGGGGCGGGGG
>NZ_LIPN01000421.1 GCF_001418325.1 Streptomyces atriruber
GAGCGGGGCGGTCCGGCTCAGGGTGCGCCCTCGCCCCGGTCCTGCCCCTGATCCTCCGCTTCCTCCGCCGCCAGGTCCTCCATGATCTCCGGCAGGGTGCGGAGCCGGGACACCGTCTGGTTCAGCAGGCGCACCGTGGCATCGGCCCGCTGCCGGGCGATCGGCCGACCGACGGCCACCGCGTCGGCCTGTTCCTTGAGCTTCTCGAGGAGATCCCCGGTCGCCGCGGACGCCTCGTACAGGTTCCGCACCCGGTCCTCGACCTGCTTCACCAGGTCGTCCACCGGCGGCGTCGCGGCCGCCGCACCCGTGGTGCCCCCGGGTTCGGGCAGCCAGAGGGCGGAGGCCACCGGGTCCGCGGGAGCCGTGGGCGCTGATTCCTCCGGGGAGGGCGGAGGGGCCGGGACCGGCGACGCGGGCCGCGCGGACCGGGGCGTGGGGGTCTTGCGGGCCCGCTTCCCCGTCTCCTTCGGAAACTCCCTGTCGAACCAGATGGCCGTCATCTCGCGGCCGGGCATCGCCCTGCCCGACACACCGACCTGCCACGGCCTCCGGTCGCCCTCGTCCATGGCGGCGACAAGTTCCTTGAGAACCCCCACCGCCATCATCCGGCTCTTCTCGTAACGCAGCGCCTGGAGGGAGTTGGTGACGGAACGCCGCTCGCGGCGCATGCGCTCCCCCGTGTCGCCGATCACTTCCTGGCCGTCGAGCGATCCACGGTCGGCCTCGATGATGCCGAAGGAGGCGAGCCAGTGCGCGGCGCGGTAGGCCACCAGCTCCTCGAAGGCCGCGTCGTCGGTCTCCGCGGTCGCCAGCAGATCGGGCAGCCTGCGTCCGTTGACGACGATGCCTTCCCTGACCTTGGTGCCGAACACCTGCCCGACACGCGGATTCCAGGGCATCGGATAGCTCTCGGAGGTCAGTGCCGACCAGGTCCGGGCGCGCTGATGGACCTCGGTCGCGCTGAGCAGGGACGGAGGATTCTCGCTCAGTGCGCGGCGCAGGAGATGCCGCTTGCGCGGGTCCGTCGGGAACAGCTCCTGCAACAGCAGCATGGACCGCAGATCGCGGAGTTCGGAGACCTCCATGTCGGGCAGTGCGCCGGGGAGTTCACGGATGGGCGCGAGGCCGGAGAGGACCTCGGCCGTCCGCTCGTCCATCACCCGCTGGGCCACGTACATGCCGAGCACGCTCCGCCCGAGCGCCCGGGAGCGGTTGACGGCGTCGAACTCCAGCGGCGGGTGCACATGGTCGCGGCGGTTGTTCATCTGCACGATGCGGTAGAGCCGCTTCGGGGTCGGCGTGCCGATCACCAGGTGGGCGTCGACCACCGCGATGGCGGCGGCCCGTCGAGCCCGCGAGCCGCTCGTGGGGTCCAGGTCGTCGGAGGCCGCGGCGTATTCGCGATTGAGCAGCGCGGAGAATTCGCCGAGCCAGACACGGGGGTCATGAATGACGGCATCGCCCTCCCGTCCCAGCTTCTCCACGGGAACACCGGCGAGGACCTCACCGGAACTTAGACGGAAAATCGATTGGCGTTTCTGCGTTCGGTTGTTGCCGCGGACCGCCATCCAGCCCCAATACGCGGTGGGGTGACAAGGGTTGCCGTCGGAGTCCAGCTCGGGATCCTCCTCGAGCCGCACCTGCTGCGGTACGTAGAGGCCCGGATCCTGCTGCCCGTTGAGGACCAGGTCCTCCTCCAGGTCGTAGGGGCGGACCCGGTCGCGCCGCATCAGTGCGTTCGCCGCGTCCTCCGCGTTCATCATGAGCGCCTGCCGGTTGGGCACGACGCTTTCGAGGGCGGCGAGGTACGTCTCGCTGCCGTCTCCGACGATCCCCTTCCAGGGGCGCGCCGGAGCGAGCGTCCGCTCGGTGTGCTGCCCGACCGTCGGATCGGCCATGGAGCGCCAGATCGAGCTGATCCTCTCGTTGTGGCCCCACTGCACACCCCCGACTCCGTGCATGCGGACCACGGCGACGACCATGTCACCGGCATCGGTACGGAGACGGCGGACGGCGTCACCGCGCAGGGTGCGCACGCCGTTGGCGTCGGCTTCGCCCAGTGTGGCCTCGGGGTTGACGACGAAGGGGACGATGTTCTCCAGCGCGCCACGGGGCAGGTTGACCCCCTCGGTCGCCAACACCGCCTCGATCCAGGCCTCTTGGCGCTCCGCGGACACCGGAAGCGGGAAGGGACCCTCGCCCTGGCTCGTGCTCGTGCTCATGCGACACCTCGCATCCATCGGATTTTCCGACATCAGCCTCCAGCGCCCGCCGCACCAACGCGACAGATACGCCATGGGCACATGACTTCGAGCGGCTTAAGAAAAACAAGAGAGGCCGCGACAATCGCCGCCGGGCGACAGGATCACGACCTCTTGTGCGAATTGAGCGAACTGGCGTATGGATTAAGACGGTTCACTTAGAACCGCATTGCCGTCACACCCCGCCCACCGCCGTCAGCAACGCCAGCGGTGCCGCCGCCGAGCGGGATTCCGGTACGCATGCGTGGGGGTATGGCACCGGGGCGCGGCAGGCCGTCCTGTCGTAGCCGGCGAGGGCCTCCGGGAGGCGGTCGTTCGTGGTGGCGGCTGCGGCGGCGAGGCCTCGGGCCAGGGCGCGGGCCTCGTCGTGGAGGCCGTAGCGGGCGAGGCCGAGGGCGATGAGGGCGTTGTCGTGGGGCCACACCGAGCCGCGGTGGCTGGAGAGGGGGTGGAACGCGGGCTGACCGGCCGCGAGCGTCCGCACGCCCCAGCCCGAGAAGAAGTCGGGCTCCAGCAGGCGGCGCCCCACCGTCTCGCCGTACTCCTTGTCGAGCAGCCCCGACCAGAGCAGATGCCCGGCGTCCGAGGCGAGCGCGTCGACCTGGCGGCCGTCGCCGTCGAGCGCGAGCGCCGGGAAGCCGTGCTCCGGCATCCAGAAGTCGCGCTGGAAGCGGTCGCGCAGGTCGGCCGCCGTCTGCGTGAGCAGGTCCGCGTACACCTCGTCGGCCCAGACGGTCCGGGCGAGCCGGGCGGTGCGCCGCAGGGCGTCGTACGCGTAGCCCTGCGCGCCCGCCGCCATGACGGGCCCCGTCGCGCCACTGCCGTCGGCGGAGCAGATCGCGCCGGGCGAGTCCTTCCAGTTCTGGTTGGCGCGGCCGCCCGGGTCCGGGCGGTGGACGAGGTAGCCGCGCGAGGTGAGCCCGCCGTGGTCGAGCATCCAGCCGACGGCGGCCCGCGCGTGCCCCTCCAGGCGGCGGGCGGGCGCGGTGTCCCCGGTCTGTTCGGTGTACGCGCCGAGCAGCACGAGGAAGAGGGGCGTCGCGTCGACCGAACCGTAGTAGCGGCCGAACGGCACCTGGCCGAAGTGCGCGAGCTCGCCGTGCCGCATCTCGTGGACGATCTTCCCCGGCTCGGCGACCGCGCCGTCCACGGCCTCCGTGGCCTGCGTCGCGGCGAGCGCGGGCAGCGTCGCGGCCGCCAGGCCCGGGAGATGGGGCAGCGCGAAGAGGGACGTCAGCAGGGCGTCCCGGCCGAGCAGCGTGAGGAACCAGGGCACCCCGGCGCCGGGCACCCGCAGCTCCTCGCCGTCCGGGCCCCGCGCAGGCACCTGCAGCGCGGCGAGGTCCGCGAGGCCGCGCGCGCAGGCCGCCGCGAGCTCGGGCCAGGCGGTGGGCAGCGAGACGCCGGACGCGTACTCCTCCTCGATGGCGGCGAGTTGGCGCACCGCCTCCGCAGGAGACCGCGGCGCGTACGGCTCGGGCTCCCCGTGCGGCCGTGCCGCGGCACGCAGTGCCACCTCCAGCGATCCGCGTGCGTCGAGCTCCAGGGTCCATACGAGGCGTCGCGCGCCGGTGCCGGTCTGCTCGACGCCGTCCGGCGCGGGGTCGGCGGTCACCGCCGTGCGGGAGCACCACTCGCCCCGCCGGTAGGTGAACTCGATGCCCTCGCCCCCGTCGAGCGGCAGCCGGGACCTGACGGCGCCCGGCTTCGCGTACGTGCGGTGGTCGGCGCGCAGCTCGAACTGGTCGGTGAAGTCGGCGTCCACGGTCAGCGCGAGGGCCACGCGCGTCGGCACCGGCCGGTTGCTCAGGAACCGCAGCGTCTCCAGGAACACCCCGTCGGCGACGGCCTGTTCGCGGAAGATCGTGTACGCGGGCGGCTCCTGGCGGCCGCCGCGCGGCACCAGGACGCAGCGTGCCGCGTCGGCCGCCGCGGCCGACGTCGCCACGGGGGTGAGGATCTCGGGCACCGCCCCGTCGACGGTGAGCTGCCAGCGGCTGAGGTGCCGCGCGTCCCGTACGAACAGGCCGCCGGGGCCCGCCGCGGTGCCGCGCGCCGAACCGACGCCGCTGATGTCGCCACCCGCGCCGACGGCCACGAAGGTCCGTCCCCGCACAAGGAGTCGATCCCGATCGCTCATGCCCACACCTCTTCTTCCGGGAGCCCGTCCCGCCGGCTCCGGCCGTCGTCGTGCAGCAGGTCCAGCGCCAGCGCCGCGGTCCAGCCGAAGCCGCGCGCGCCGCTCCCGCGGGCGGTGCGCGGGTCGACGTACTCGGCGAATCCCGAGGTGACGGCCGCGTCGAGCAGCGCGTCCCGCAGCCCGTCCGCCCGCTCGTGCTCGCCGTGCAGCCGCAGGCCCTTCACCACGAGCCAGTTGGTGTTGAACCAGGCGGGCCCGCGCCAGTACCGCCGCGGGTCGAAGGCGGGCCCCCGCAGGTCGTAGCTCGGCACGAGCCGCGCCTGCCCGCCGAGGCCGAAGTGCGGGCCGCACGCGGTGCGCACCAGGGCGGCGGCCGTGCCGGGCGGGAGCGCGGGCAGTACGAGGGGGACGAGGCCGGTGACGCCGCGCTCGGGGACGAGCTCTCCGTCGGGGCCCGGGGCGCGCAGGTCACGGCAGAGGAAGAGCGCGCGCCGCGGGTCCCAGAGGCGCGACACCAGGGCCTCGGTCAGCGTCTCGGTGCGCTCCCGGCGCTCGCGCGCCGACTCCGCCAACCGGGGCCGCCCGGCCGCCAGTTCCTCCTCGATGCGGGCCAGCGCGCGTTCCGACGCGATCAGCAGCGCGTTGAACGCGGGGTCCTCGACCGCGAAGGCGCCGAGGCCGCCCCCGTCCGCGTACCGCCGGTCCCGGTACTCCGCCGCCAGCCGCACGTATCTGCCGTAGTCCGCGTCCGTCGGCCGGTCCTCCGGAGCTCCGTGGTCCAGGTCCGCGCGACGGTAGGCGCCCGGCTCGGCGGGCTCGACGCGGCTCAACGGGGCGTCCCAGCAGGGGCTGTTGTCCATGCCCTGCTCCCAGGGGTGCAGCACTGCGGCGAGTCCGGCGCCTCCCGCGTTCCGCGCGGACAGCAGGTAGCGGTGCCAGGCGGCCAGGCGCGGGTGGACGCGGGCGAGGAAGGAGCGGGCCCTGGACAGGCCGGGGTCGGCGCGGTGCACCAGCCAGGCGGCGAGCGCGTGCACCGGCGGCTGCACGATGCCGGACGTCTGGACGGCCGCGGGCGCGCCCGCGGCACGACCGGCCGTCGTGGAGCGCCAGAAGTCGGGGCTCGGGAAGTACGCGTCGAGCGGCACGGCCTCGTCGAAGACGATGTGCGGGACGCGGCCGTCGCCCCACTGGGCGGCGAGCAGCGTCTCCAGCTCCGACTGGGCGCGCAGCGGCGAGAGGTGGCGGAGCCCGATCGCGATGAACGCCGAGTCCCAGGACCACTGGTGCGGATAGAGCGCCCGCGACGGCACGGTGGACGTCCCCGTCCAGTTGGCCCGGAGCACCGCGGCGGCCCGCTCCCGCAGCATCCGCCGCGGCGCGGCGGCGCGGGAGGC
>NZ_LIPN01000422.1 GCF_001418325.1 Streptomyces atriruber
AGATGTAGATAAGAGAGGGGAGGGGGAGGGGGAGGGCTACTCCTTGACGCTGCCCGCCGCGAGACCCGACTGCCAGTACCTCTGGAGCAGCAGGAACGCGGCGATGAGCGGCAGGATCGTGATCAGCGAACCGGTGATCACCAGATGGAAGACGGGCCGGCCGCCGGCCGTCGCCGCCTGCGCGTTCCAGGAGTTGAGCCCGAGGGGCAGCGGATACCAGTCCGGGTCCTTGATCATGATCAGCGGCAGGAAGTAGTTGTTCCAGGTGTGCACCATGGTGAAGAGCAGGACCGTCACCGTGCCGGGCGCCAGCTGCGGCAGGCAGACCTTGAAGAAGATGCGCAGCTCACCGGCGCCGTCCATGCGGGCGGCCTCCATCAGCTCGGTGGGGATGGCCTCGGTGGCGAAGACCCACATCAGATAGAGCCCGAACGGCGAGATCAGGGACGGGATGATGACCGCCCACGGGGTGTTGGTCAGGCCCATCTCGCTGAACATCAGGAACGTGGGGATCGCGAGGGCGGTGCCCGGCACCGCGACCGCGCCGATGACGACGGCGAACACCGCGCGCTTGCCGGGAAAGGCGAACTTGGCGAGGGCGTACCCGCCGAGCACCGCGAGCACCGTGGCACCGCCCGCGCCGAGGACCACGTACAGCAGCGTGTTCAGGAGCCAGCGGGTGAAGACGCCGTCGTCGTAGGTGAACGTCTCGGTGATGTTGTCCCACAGTGCGAAGTCGCCGCCGAACCACAGCCCGAACGACGAGGCCAGGCCCTTCTGCGACTTGGTGGCACCGATCACGAGCCACGCCAGCGGCAGCAGCGAGTACACCACCACGAGGCCGGTGAGCGCGGTCAGCAGGACACTGCGGCGGGGCCGGGCGACGCTGTGCCTGCGCCGGGCACGCGGATCGGCGCGCAGCCGGGGGGCCGAAGGCGCGCGGCGCCGAGGGGGGACGGGCGCGGCCTCGGAGGTGACGGTGGTGGGGCTGCCCATGGGTCACGCTGCCTTTCGCATGCCGCGTAGCTGGACGACGTAGGCGACCACCATGGTGATCAGGCCCATGACGATGGCGACGGTCGCGGCGTAGTTCTGCTGCTGCCCGTTGAACGACAGCGAGTACGTGTAGAGGTTCGGCGTGTACGAGGTGGTGATGGCGTTCGGCGCCAGGTTCTGCAGGATGCTCGGCTCGTTGAAGAGCTGGAAGCTGCCGATGATCGAGAAGATCGTGGCGATGGCCAACGCGCCCCGGATCGCCGGGAGTTTGATGGCGGTGATGACGCGGAGCTGCCCGGCGCCGTCGATCTCCGCCGCCTCGTAGAGGGAGGTGGGGATCACCCGCAGCGCGGAGTAGAAGATGAGCATGTTGTAGCCCGCGAACTCCCAGGTGACGATGTTGCCGATGGAGGCGAGGACGAGGCCGGGCGAGAGCGGGTCGGGCAGGGTGGTGTTCAGCGCGTCGTTGAGATCCCCGACCAGGCCGAACCGGGTCCCGTAGAGGAAGCCCCACATCAGCGCGGCGACCACCGCGGGCACGGCGTACGGCAGGAAGACGGCGATCCGGAAGAAGCTCTTTCCGTACAGTCGGCCGCTGTCCAGCGCGAGCGCCACCACCAGCGCGATACCCAGCATGATCGGCACCTGCACGGCGAGGAACATTCCGACCCGCCCGACCCCATCCCAGAACTCCCTGTCCTGCAAAGCCCGTTGGTAATTGTCGAGCCCGACGAACGTGGTGCCGCCGATCAGCCGGTCCTGGAAGAGGCTCAGATAGACCGAGTACGCGATGGGGGCGAGGAAGACGAGGGCGAAGACGAGGGCGAACGGTCCGATGAACCCCCATCCGGTCCAGGAGCGTCGCGACGTGCGCGCGGGAGGGGGGCCCGCGGCCGCGGATTGCACAGTTGCCATGGTGTTTCCTCGGTTGGGCGTGATGTGGGGCTACTGGACGGTGAAGCCCTGTTCCTTGCCGTACTTGACCGATGCGTCCTGCCAGGACTTCAGCCCCTGCCGCAGGCTGGCGCCGCCGACGTACGCCTTGCCGACCGTGTCGTTGAAGACGCTGTTCGCGTAGACCTGGTAGGGCAGGTAGGACCAGCCGGGGACGACCTGCTGCGCGGACTCGGCGAGGACCTGGTTGATCCGCTGGCCGCCGAAGTACGCCACCTTCTTGTCCCGGAAGACGGGGGAGTCGAGGTGCTCGGTGGTGGCGGGGAACGTCCCTTCGTCGATGCGCGTCTGTACGCCCGCACCGACGGTGGCGTACTTCAGGAACGCGTACGCGAGGGTCTTCTCGGCGCCCGCCTGTGTCAGGACGAGTGAACTGCCGCCGTTCTCGGCGGACTTGCCCGCCCCGCTCTCCCACTGCGGCATGGGCGCCACGCGCCACTTGCCCGCTGCGGCCTTGACGCCGGACTGGAGGCTGGCGGGCATCCATGCGCCGATCACCAGCGTGGCGATGCTGCCGTCGCCGAGGCCCTTGTACCACTCGTCGCTCCACGACGTGACCGATGCGAGGAGCTTGTCGTCGATGAGCCGCTGCCAGGACTCGGCGAACTTCTTGCTGCCCGCGTCCGCGAAGTCCACGCCGACCCGGGTGCCGTCGACGGAGTAGGGCTTGCCGCCTGCCTGCCAGATCATGCTCGTGGTGAAGCCCGCGTCGCCCGTGTCGTTGGTGATGTACGCCTTCGGGTCGGCGGCGTGCAGCTTCTCGGCCGCGGCGAAGTACTCCTCCCAGGTCTTCGGCACCTTGATCCCGTGCTTGTCGAAGACCTCCTTGTTGTAGAAGAGGGCCATCGGACCCGAGTCCATCGGCAGCCCGTACACGCCGTCGGTCCCGGCGCGCACCGCGTTCCATGGGCCGGGGGTGAAGGCGCTCTTCAGCTTGTCGGCGCCCAACTCCCGCAGATCCACGAGGGACTTGGCGAGGGCGAACTGCGGCAACGCGTAGTACTCGATCATGGCAATGTCCGGGACGCCCTTGCCCGCCTTGATGGCGTTCTGCAGCGCGGTGTACGCGTCGGTGTTCGTGCCCGCGTTGACCAAGTCGACCTTCACTTTGGGGTACTTGGCCATGAAGTCCGCAACGACCGGCTTCATCGGCTCGTCCCAGGACCAAACCGTGATGCTGCCGCCCTTCTTCAGCGCGGCCCGCAGGTCGGCGTCGGACAGGGGCTCCGCACCCGGGGTGCCCTCGTCGGAGGAGCCGCAGGCGCCCGCGGTCAGCGACACCGACAGAGCGGCGCCCATCAGCAGGGCCTGACGCCGGGATATGGCCATGGTGTTCCCTTTCGTACGTTATGCGGGGGAGCGTGGTTACGTAAACATGGCTTGGCCCGCGCGGCGGCGGAGGCTTCAGGGTGGGCTGGGCG
>NZ_LIPN01000423.1 GCF_001418325.1 Streptomyces atriruber
CGCACTACGGCGTGGATCTCCACCGGCCTCGACCTCGTCGCGGGGCAGTCGACGGGACAGCTCGCCGCCTACGTCGCACTCCTCGACACCGCGAACGGCATCGCGGTGCGCCGGCCGCCCACGGCCTGGATGTACCCGAACGTCGATCTGACGGTCCACTTCCACCGGCAGCCCGAAGGGCGCTGGGTCGGACTCGACACCAGCGTCACCTTCGGTGCCACCGGGCAGGGCCTCACGAGCTCCGTGCTGCACGACCTCGCGGGCCCGGTCGGCCGGGCCGAGCAGATCCTCACCGTCCGGCCCCTGCCGGGCGCCGTCGAAGGGGCGTGACGCAGGGGCCGTGACTGAGGAGCGCGGGCCGGGTCAGGCGCCGCGCGCCGCCATCCGCGCCTTGCGCGCGGCCAGCTTCTCGTCGAACTTCGACGCCTCGGCGTCCAGCCCGCCCATGAAGAAGCCCAGCTCCTCCTGCGCCTGCAGGCCTTCGGGGCCGAGCCCGTCGATCTCCAGGACCTTCAGGAAGCGCAGCACGGGCTGCAGCACGTCGTCGTGGTGGATGCGCATGTTGTAGACCTCGCCGATGGCCATCTGCGCGGCGGCCCGCTCGAAGCCCGGCATCCCGTGGCCCGGCATGCGGAAGTTCACGACCACGTCGCGCACGGCCTGCATCGTGAGGTCGGGCGCGAGCTCGAAGGCGGCCTTGAGCAGGTTCCGGTAGAAGACCATGTGGAGGTTCTCGTCGGTGGCGATGCGCGCCAGCATGCGGTCGCAGACCGGGTCGCCCGACTGGTGGCCGGTGTTGCGGTGCGAGATGCGGGTCGCCAGCTCCTGGAAGGCGACGTACGCGACCGAGTGCAGCATCGAGTGGCGGTTGTCCGACTCGAAGCCCTCGCTCATGTGCGCCATCCGGAACTGCTCCAGCTGGTCCGGGTCGACGGCGCGGGAGGCGAGGAGGTAGTCACGCATCACGATGCCGTGCCGGCCCTCCTCGGCGGTCCAGCGGTGCACCCAGGTGCCCCAGGCGCCGTCACGGCCGAAGAGGGAAGCGATCTCGTGGTGGTAGCTGGGGAGGTTGTCCTCGGTGAGCAGGTTGACCACCAGGGCGATGCGGCCGATGTCGGTGACCGGGGACTGGCCCTTCTCCCACGCCTCGCCGTCCTCGAAGATGCCCGGGAAGTTCCGGGCGTCCGAGAACGGGACGTACTCGTGGGGCATCCAGTCCTTGGCCACCTTGAGGTGGCGATTGAGTTCCTGCTCGACCACTTCCTCCAGCGCGTAGAGCAGCCGGGCATCGGTCCAGCTGTCCGCGCTGCCGAGGTGGGGAGAGGTGATCGTCACGGGGGCTCCAGGGGGACGGGAGTTCAGAGGGTCCGAACGGGCAGTGCGAGCGGTGCACTACTTACGGTGTCGTAGGTTACGTTGCCGTAGGTTAAACCCGTCGTAAAGAGGTGATGTGCCCGGACCCCCGCCCGTCCCTGTCGCAACTGAGGCCTCATTGCTGGTCAGGCGTACAGTTCACGGAGCCGGACTGAGAGGCACGTCACACAGCCTTCGATCTTCTCGAACTCGCTGATGTCCACCGGAACCGGGTCAAAGCCGAGATCGGCGAACAGCTCCGCGCTCCGGGGCGCGCTCGCCGACATGAGCAGTTTCGAGCCGCCGAGCAGCACCACGTGCGCGCCCGCCTCCTCCGGTACGGGCAGGAAGCGGGGAAACAGCGAGGGGCTGTCGACGAGCGGCTCGTAGCCGATGACCGTCCCGTCGGGCAGTGCCGTCACGGCGGACTTCAGATGCAGGACCTTGGCCACGGGGACGGAGACGACGCGCGCCCCGAGCGGCTCGAAGACGGCCCGCAGCTGCCGCACCCCCTCGGCATCGGTCCTGCCGCCCCGCCCGACGTAGATGGTGTCGCCGATCTTGAGCACGTCGCCGCCCTCCAGCGTGCCCGGCTCCCACACCCAGTTGACCGAGCAGCCGAGCCGGCCCACCGCCTCCTCGACGCCGGTCGTCTCGCCCCGCCGGGACCGGGCGCCGGGCCGGGCGATCAGCGCCACGTTCCGGAAGACCACCACCGCGTCCTCCACGAAGACCGAGTCGGGGCAGGCGTCGGCCGGCTCCACCTCGAAGGTCTCCCAGCCGTGAGCGTTCAACGCCTCCACGTACGCCTCCCACTGCCGCGCCGCGAGTCCGGTGTCGACCGGGGTGCGTTGCAGATGGGTGACCAGGCCCTCGGCGAGGCGCGGGCTCGGGCGGCGGATCAGGGCCTTCTTGCTGGGCACGGGCGGCTCTCCTCACGCGGGCGGGCAGTGCCGCAACATCATGCAGCGCGTGGCCCGTCCGCGCCCAGAGCGCCTCGGAGGTGATCCGCCGTGAACGAACCCTCGGCCCGCAGGAGCTGCGCGGGCGTCCCCTCGAAGACGACCCGTCCGCCGTGCTTGCCGCCGTCGGGCCCCAGGTCGATCACCCAGTCCGCGTGCTTGACGACGTCGAGGTTGTGCTCGACGACGAGCACCGTGTTCCCGGCGTCGACCAGCCGGTCGAGCATCGCGAGCAGTCCGTCGATGTCCGCCATGTGCAGTCCGGTGGTCGGCTCGTCCAGGACGTACGTCGTGCCCGTGCGGTGCAACTGGGTGGCCAGCTTGATGCGTTGGCGCTCGCCGCCGGAGAGCGTGCTCAGCGGCTGTCCGAGCGTGAGGTAGGTGAGGCCCACGTCCCGCAGGGCCCGCAGGCGGCGGCGCACCGACGCGTCGTCGAAGCGCCCGAAGAAGTCCAGGGCCTGCTCGGCCGTCATCTCCAGTACGTCCACGACGGACCGGCCGCCGACGGTGAGCCGCAGCACCTCCTCCTTGAAGCGGCGCCCCTCGCACGCCTCGCACGTCGTGGTCACCGGGTCCATGAACGCGAGGTCGCTGTAGATGATCCCGCGTCCCTGGCAACGCTCGCACGCGCCGTGGGAGTTGAAGCTGAACAGGCTCGCCCTCGCCCCGGTCTCGCGCGCGAACACCTTGCGCAGCGTGTCCATGATCCCGAGGTACGTCGCCGGGGTGGAGCGGCCCGAGATGCCGATGGACGACTGGTCCACGACCACGGCGTCCGGGTGCGCCTCGACGTACGCCTTCGACACCAGGGTGCTCTTGCCCGACCCGGCGACGCCGGTGACCGCGGTGAGGACCCCGGTCGGCACCCGCACGCTCACGTTCTTGAGGTTGTGCAGATCGGCGTCCTTGATCCAGTGGCCGCCGACGGCCTCGCGCGGGTGTTCCTTGATGCCGGTGGCGTGCCGCAGGTGGCGGCCGGTGAGGGTGTCGGCCCGGCGCAGCTCGTCCGGTGTGCCCTCGAAGACGACCCGGCCTCCGTCGGTACCTGCCGCCGGGCCCATGTCGACGACGTGGTCGGCGATCGCGATCACGTCGGGGTCGTGCTCGACGACCAGGACGGTGTTGCCCTTGTCGCGCAGCCGCAGGAGGAGGCCGCCCAGGCGCCCCACGTCGCGCGGGTGCAGTCCGACGCTCGGCTCGTCGAAGATGTACGTCATGCCGGTGAGGCTGGAGCCGAGGTGGCGCACCATCTTCAGCCGCTGCCCCTCGCCTCCGGAGAGCGTGGACGTCTCGCGGTCCAGGCTGAGATAGCCGAGCCCGATCGCCTCGATCCGCTCCAGGGCCGCCACGGCCGCCCCCGCGACCGGACCGGCCACCGGGTCGTCGATGCGTCCCAACTCCGCGATCAGATCGGTGACTTCCATGCCCGTGCAGTCGGCGATGCCCAGGCCGTCGATGCGGGTGGCGAGCGCCGCCGGATTGAGGCGGGCCCCGTGACAGGCCGGACAGGTCCCCTCGTGGAGGAAGCCCTGCACCATGTCGCGGGTCTTCTGGGAGAGCGAGGACAGGTCACGGTTGAGGTAGAGCCGCTCGAAGCGGTCGGCGAGCCCTTCGTAGTCGATGTCCCGCGCGCCGCCCGTGTTGTTGACGCTCACCTTCTCCTTGGCGCGCCCGCCGCGCAGCAGGAACTGCCGTTCCGCCGCGGTGAATCGGCCGACCGGCTTGTGCGTGTCCAGGTCGGGCGTGTTCGTGTACGTCTGGCCCTGCCAGGTCCCCGCGGCGAACGGCGGGAAGAGGACCGCGCCGTCCGCCAGCGACCTGGCGGGGTCGAGGATGAGGTCGTAGTCGGGCCGCACCGTGCGCCCGAGTCCGTCGCACTCGGGGCACATGCCCGCCGGGTCGTTGAACGAGTACGCCGCCGCGGAGCCCGCGCTCGGCGTGCCGTGCCGGGAGAACAGCACACGGATCACGGAGTAGATGTCCGTCATCGTGCCCACGGTGGAGCGGGAGTGGCCGCCGACCGGCTTCTGGTCGACGACGATCGCGGGGGAGAGCTCCTCGATGGCGTCCGCGTGCGGCCGCTCGTACTTCGGCAGCCGGTTGCGGACGAACCAGGTGAAGGTCTCGTTCAGCTGGCGCTGGGATTCCACCGCGATCGTGTCGAAGACGACCGACGACTTCCCGGACCCCGACACGCCCGTGAAGACCGTGAGCCTGCCTTTGGGGATGCGCAGGCTCACTTCCTTCAGGTTGTTCTCACGGGCTCCGTCGATGGCGATGTACTGGTGCGTGTCCTGGTTGTCCTGGTCCATGCACCGAAGCTATGCGGAATACCCGACAGCTTCTGTCTTCTTTTCCTGAGTGATCTCCTTGATCTCCCCGTCCAGGAGCAGCCACCGCGTGATGCCGATGGACTCCAGGAACGGCAGGTCGTGACTGGCCACGATCAGCGCGCCCTCGTACGACTCCAGGGCCGTCGACAGCTGCTTCGCGCTCGCCATGTCGAGGTTGTTCGTCGGCTCGTCGAGCATGAGCAGTTGCGGCGCGGGCTCCGCGAGCAGCAGCGCCGCGAGCGCCGCCCGGAACCGCTCGCCGCCCGACAGGGTCCCCGCCTGCTGGTCGGCCTTGGCCCCCTTGAACAGGAAGCGGGCCAGCCGCGCCCTGATGCGGTTGTTGGTGGCGTCGGGAGCGTACGCCGCCACGTTCTCCGCGACGGTCAGCCCGTCGTCGAGCACGTCGAGGCGCTGGGGCAGGAAGCGCATCGGCACATGCGTCACGGCCTCGCCGGAGACGGGTTCCAGCTCTCCCGCGATGGTGCGCAGGAGCGTGGTCTTGCCCGCGCCGTTCCGGCCGATCAGCGCGATCCGCTCGGGTCCGCGCAGCTCGAACTCGCCTGCCACGCGGGCGCCGTAGCGCAGTTCGAGACCGCTGAGGGTGAGGACCGTGCGCCCCGGGTGCACCAGGGTGTGCGGCAGGTCGACGCGGATCTCGTCGTCGTCCCGCACCGCCTCGACGGCGTCGTCCAGGCGCTCCTTGGCCTCGGCGAGCTTCTCCTCGTGCATGATGCGGTGCTTGCCCGCCGACTCCTGCGCGGCGCGCTTGCGGTTTCCCATCACGACCTTCGGCTCGCGCTTCTGGTCCCACATCTTCTGGCCGTACCGCTTGCGGCGGGCCAACTTGACCTGGGCATCGGCCAGTTCGCGCTTCTGCTTGCGCAGATCGGTCTCGGCGACGCGTACCATGCGCTCGGCCGCCTCCTGCTCCACGGCGAGGGCCTCCTCGTACGCGCTGAAATTGCCCCCGTACCAGCTCACCTCCCCCTCGCGGAGGTCGGCGATCTGGTCCACGAGGTCGAGGAGTTCGCGGTCGTGGCTGACGACGACGAGGACGCCGGCCCATGCCTCGACGGCCGCGTACAGGCGCCGACGGGCGTACAGGTCAAGGTTGTTGGTCGGTTCGTCGAGCAGCAGTACGTCGGGGCGGCGCAGCAGCAGCGCGGCCAGCCGCAGCAGCACCGACTCGCCGCCCGACACCTCGCCCGTGGTGCGGTCGAGGCCGATGTGGCCGAGCCCGAGCTGGTCGAGGGTGGCGACGGCGCGCTCCTCGACGTCCCAGTCGTCGCCGACCGTGGTGAAGTGCTCCTCGTGCACGTCGCCCGCCTCGATGGCGTGCAGCGCGGCGCGGGTCCCGGCGATGCCGAGCACCTCGTCCACGCGCAGACCGGTGTCGAGCGTGACGTTCTGCGGCAGATAGCCGATGTCGCCGGCGACGCGCACCGTGCCGTCGGTGGGCGTCAGCTCACCGGCGACGAGCTTCAACAGGGTTGATTTCCCTGATCCGTTGACGCCGATGAGCCCGGTCCTGCCGGGTCCGAAGGCCACCTGGAGGCCGTCGAAGACGCCGGTGCCGTCGGGCCAGCCGAAGGAGAGCGACGTACAGCTGATGGAGGTGGGGAAGGTAGACATACAGGCCTCGCGGTTGCGTGGGTGAAGCGCGGTCAGGGGCAACGCGTTCGAGACACCGCGGCGGAGGTGAGGCCGGAGAACGGAAAAAGGGCCTGTGCCGGGGGGACGGGACGGCTCGTGATGCCGAGGTCGCACACGGCGTGCACGGCAGCGAAAGCTGCGTGACGCGATGTCTCATGACCTCAGACGAGCAACGTCCTACTCCTATCGACGGCAACAGAACCGTTGTACACCGTACGGCGCACCGTGGGGTGTGTCAACGTTTTATCGTGAGGCCACGTCTGGCCCCCGTGATCGCCGACCGAGGAGGCGCCGTGCACTACGGCACGCTGTCCCTGCCCGCCAGGCTGCTGCTGCTGGCGTGGAGCGGTGAGAAGGGGACGTTCACCGGCGGCCCCGACCTGCACCTCGTCATCCGCGCCGGAGCACTGGCGGAGCTCGCCCTGCGCGGTGTGATCGTGGAGGCGGACGGCATCGTCACCCCGGTGGTCGGCGCGCGCACAGGCGACACGGTGCTCGACGCCCTCGCCGCGCTCATCGAGGGGTCGCGGCCGCGCAAGTTGCGGGGCTGGCTGACGCACCGCTCGCGCACCACCCTGGACGAGGTGCGCGACCAGCTCACCGCCCACGGCTATCTGCGCCAGGAGCGCAGGCGCGTCCTCGGCGTCTTTCCGACCCGGCACTGGGAGCTGGAGCGCGACGGTTACGCGGAAGCGCTGCAGGCCGAGGCGGGCACGGTGCTGCGCGGCCCCAGGCCGGTCGCGGAGGTGCCCGCGAGCGAGGCGGCCCTCGTGATGTGCGCGGCGACCGGCAAGGTGCGGCCGTTCGTCACCGGCAAGGACCGCAGGCGGTACAAGGACCGGCTCGCGGAGCTGACCGACCGCGGCGGCGGCGCGTCGCCGGAACTGACCGAGCTGATGCGCGCCCTGCGCAAGGCGCTGGCCTCGGCGGTCGCGGCCGCGGAGATGGCGCGCTCGTCGAGCGGCGGCGGAGGGGGCTGAGACCGGGCTCGACCGCGGGGCGACCGACTGTCGGGAGTGCGCGACCGGCTATCGGGAGTGCGGCCGCGGCGAGCTCAGCACGCGTCCCGCATCAGCTCGGCCAGGTCCTGGTCCAGGTCGACGTGACGGTGCTCCTGGCCGGCCGGCACCAGCGCCATCGTGCGGTGCAGGAAGCGGTTCAGGTCCCCGGTGCGGATGTGGACGATCGCGGTGCCCTCGGGGGCGTGGAACTCCACGACCGTGCGGTCGAAACCGTACGGACGCACGCGCACGTCACCGTCGCCCACCGCCCGCTCCACGCCGTGGACGAGGAGTTCGCGGGCGAAGGTCCAGTAGACCTCGATGCCTTCGAGGGTCGCGGGAGCGGGGAAGCTCATGCGCACGGCGAACGGATCCCGCCGGTCGTAGTGGAGCGTTGCGGGAATGGTGGGCATCCGGGGCGCGGCGGCGACCAGGCGGGCCTCTACGGCTTGCTCGATGACGGTGGACAACGCCTGCTCCCTCACTGACTGCTGGACGACTGGGTCGGCACTTGAATAGACGACGGAAAGAAGAGATCCGTGCACACGGAGGGCGGGTCGGAGCGAGTGACCTCTGTCACCGCGACACCCGGGCGGGGCCCGCGGTTCCCGGTGACCACCCCATGGGGGACGCCTTCAGGCCATCTGGACGAGGCCCTGCGCGTCGGCTAGCTTCGCCCGCCATGAGGGGCATGGGGAAGACGAAGTCGACGAGGCGGACGGTACTGACGGGACTGTGCGGGGCGATGCTCGCCGGAACCCTCCTCGCGGCGCCGGGCGCCGCGGGGGCGGACGGCCCCGGGCACCACCCGGACCGGGATCCGCGCTGGCAGCTCAAGGACAGCGGCACCGACGCCCGCTTCCGGGGGCTCGCCGCCGTGAGCCGCGACGCGGCCTGGGTGGCGGGCACCAAGGGGACCGTGCTGCGTACATCCAACGGCGGCAAGACCTGGCGCGATGTGTCTCCGCCCGGCGTCGCCGATCTGGAGTTCCGTGACATCGAGGCCTTCGACGGCCGCCGCGCCGTGGTGCTCGCCATCGGCGAGGGCGAGGCGTCCCGGGTGCTGCGCACCGAGGACGGCGGGGCCAGCTGGACGGAGTCGTTCCGCAACACCGACGCCAAGGCGTTCTACGACTGCATGACCTTCTTCGACCGCCGCCACGGCCTGGCGATGAGCGATCCGGTCGACGGCAGGTTCCGCATCCTCTCCACCGCCGACGGGGGCCGGTCCTGGAAGGTCCTGCCGGACGCCGGGATGCCCGCCGCGCAGGAGGGCGAGGCGGGCTTCGCGGCGAGCGGCCAGTGCCTGGTCTCCACGGGTTCGCGTGACGTGTGGCTGGCCACGGGCGGGGCGGCCCGTGCGCGCGTCCTGCACTCCGCCGACCGCGGCCTGACCTGGCGGGCCGCCGACGTGCCGGTCCCGGCGGGCGACCCCGCCCGCGGAGTCTTCGGACTCGCCTTCCGCGACCGTGCGCACGGCATCGCGGTGGGCGGCGACTACCGCGCCGACCAGGCCTCGCCGAAGGCGGCCGCGGTCACCCGGGACGGCGGCCGCGGCTGGGACCCGGCGGGGCGCCCGCCGCCCGCCTACCGCTCGGGCGTGGCCTGGTTCCCGCACAGCCGCTCCACGGCCCTCGCGGTCGGCCCGACGGGCACCGACGTCACGACGGACGGCGGTCGGAGCTGGCGGACGGTCGACCCCGGGTCGTACGACACCGTGGACTGCACCCCCGACCGGGGCTGCTGGGCCGCGGGGGAGAAGGGGCGGATCGCCCGCCTGGAAGGGCGGCGCTAGGCGGCACGGGCGGCGCCGGGCGCGGCGCTAGGCGGGCAGTTGCTCGCGGTACGCGGAGAGGTCCGGGGCCGTCTTCGTCGCGTAGAACTCGGTGACGCGGTAGGTGCACACCTCGGCCACCGTGAACGGGTCCGCCGCGACGATCTCCTCGATCGCCGCGCGGTCCGCCGCGACGGCGATGATCACGCCGCCGTCGCGCGGGTTCTTGCGGCCCGAGGCGATGAAGACACCGGCCTCGTACTGCTGGTCGAGCCAGGCGACGTGGGCTGCCAGATGCTCGTCGACGGCGGAGACCGGCGCGGTGTAGGTCAATTCGAGAATGAACATGATCGCGAGGCTACCGGGCGGCCCGGACCATGAAGACGTCGATCGGGTCCTCGGCCTCGACCGCGAACCCGTGGCGTTCGTACAGCCGCCGGGCGGAGCTGCCCTGCAGCACGTCGAGCCGGACGGTGGCGCCCTCGGCGTCGGTCCGCTCCAGGAGCGAGCCGAGGACCGTCGAGCCGAGGCCGCGCCCCTGCAGCCGCGGGTCGAGGTAGAAGTGCTCCAGCCACTGCCCGTCGGCGGCGGGCCGCAGGGTGACGCACCCCGCGAACCCGCCGCCGCTCTCGATCACGCGGGTGTGCTCCGGGGAGAACGAGTCCCGCAGCCGCTGCCGCACCCGGTGCGGATCGAACCGGCCGAGACGCTCCAGGTCGGGCCGCATCACGATCGCGCGCAGCTCCGCGATGGGTTCCATGTCCGTCGTCCTCGCGGAACGCAGTGCCCAGTCCATGATCGAAGGGTATGCGGCCGCGAGGAGGCCCCGGCAGCCGTCTAGTCGGTGACGTCGATCCTGCCGTTGACGGCCGCGGGGACGGCGGACGCCGAGGCCGCGTCGCCCGTCGTGCTCCTTGCCGGGGTGCCCTTGCCGGTGATGCCCTTGAGGAGCTCGGCGAGGTCGACCCCCGTGGTGGAGCTGAGGAGTTCGACGCCCTGGGCGACGTTGTCGGCGACCGTGCGGGACAGCTGGCTCGCCCCGTCCGTCGAGATCACCGTCATCTTGTCCACCGCGCTGAGCGGCTCGGACGCCTTGGCGACCACGCTCGGCAGGACCTCGACGAGCATCTGCAGGACGGCGGCGTCACCGTACTGCGCGAACGCGTCGGCCTTCTTGCGCATCGCCTCGGCCTCCGCGGCGCCCCGCGCGCCGATCGAGGCGGCGTCGGCCTCGCCCTCCAGGCGCACGGCGTCGGCCAGCGCGGCACGGTGCGCCTTCTCGCCCTCACCGGTCAGCCGGGCGCGCTCGGCGTCCGCCTCGGCCTGCTTGACCAGTCCGATCCTGCGGGCCTCCGCCTCCTGCTCGGCCTGGTAGCGCGCGGCGTCGGCGGGCTTGCGGACCTGGGTGTCCAACTCGCTGTCGGTGAGCGCCGCCTGGCGCTTGGCGACCTTCTCCTGCTCGGTGAGCACGTCCTGCTGCCGAGCGGCCTCGGCGAGCGGTCCCGCGGCGCTCGCGCGCGCCGCCGCCTCGTCCGTCTCGGCCTTGATCTCGGCCTGCTTGAGGTAGAAGGTCCGCTGCGCGACGGCGATCTCCTCCTCGGCCTTCAGCCTCGCCTGCTCGGCGGCGCGGCGCGCCACGGCCTCGGCGATGTCCGCCTCCTGCCGGGCGCGGGCGGCCTCCGGGCGGCCGAGGTCCTCCAGGTACGAGCCCTCGGTGGTGATGTCCTGGATCTGGAAGGCGTCCAGCACCAGGCCCTGCCCGGACAGGCTGGCCTCGGCCTCCTCGGCGACCTGACCGGCGAACGCGGCCCGGTCCCGGATGATGTCCTCGACCGACATGCGTCCCACGATGGAGCGCAGCGCGCCGGAGAGCACTTCCTGGGTGAAGCCGACGATGCCGTCCTGCTGGACGAGGAAGCGCTGGGCCGCGGCCCTTATCGAGTCCTCCGTGCCGCCGACCTTCACGATGGCGACGCCTTCGAGGTTGGCCTTCACGCCGCGCAGCGTGACCGCGCCGCGCACGGCTATCGGGATGTGCCGCGAGGAGAGGTCGAGGGTGAACTTCTGCTGCACGAACGGCACGACGAAGACGCCACCGCCGACCACGACCTTCTGGCCGCTGTTGTCGGTCATGATCCGGCCGGTGTCCGGATCGGTGGACTTCTTGCCGCGCCGGCCGGTCACGATGAAGGCCTCGCTGGGCCCGGCGACCTTGTAGCGCGTGATGACGACGAGCGCCAACAGGACGAGGAGTACGACGACTCCCACGACCGAGATCAGGACTGGACTCATGGTGCATTCCCCCCTTGCCACCCGGGGACGGCAGATCGGTTGCGAAGGTTGGTGAGCGGTGGACCGGCGGGCGGTGGCGCTCAGCGTTCGACGGGCCGGACCGCCACCGAGGTGGGCGACAGTGCGGCGTCGACCCAGATCTCGGTGCCCCGCGCCACGGCGGTGGAGCTGCGGGCCGCGTACTTCACGCGCTGGCCCGCGAGGTGCAGCAGCACCTCGCCGTAGCCGTCGGCCGGAATCGCCGTGACCACCGAGCCCGCGGTGCCCACGAGGTCGGTGCCGCGCGGTGTGGGGGCGGTCTGGTCACGCATCAGGGCGCGGGTGAGCTTCCACGTCACCCAGCCCGCGCCGGTCCCGGCGCAGGCTCCCGCGACGGTGGCGGGACCGGCGCCGAGGCCGGTCGTGCCGAGCACGAGCGCCCCGCCGAAGCCGAGCATGGACACGAATCCGGCGATGACCGGCAGGGAGAGGAGCCCGTCGAAGAGCCCGTCGACCGCGCCCGCTCCGCCGAAGAGCCCTTCGAGGACCCCGTCGAGGAGGAGCGAGAGCGTCAGCAGCACGATTCCCGCGATGCCGAGACCGAGAAACACCGTCATCGGATCACTTCCCCCGTCGCGCCGTTCACCTCGTTACGGGGGGATGGTGACATACCGGACCGGAGCCGTTCATTGCCGGAACCCGGCAATCTTTACGCTTCTTTAATGCCGATTGCTCCCGACCGCGGCCGTCGGCCCCTGGGAGGGGTGATTCCGCGCCAACTAGGCTTCCCGGCACCATGACCAGCTACGCGACGCCCTCCGACCGGCCCACCGGCGACTGGCCCACCGACGAGCGGACGGCGCGCGCCGTCCAGGACGCCCTGCGCACCCGCGTCGTCCTCGACGAAACGGGCCCGCCGCCCGGCACCGGACACGTGACCGGAGTCGACGTCGCCTACGACGACGAGCGGGACGTCGTCGCCGCGGCCGTCGTCGTCCTCGACGCCGCGACGCTCGACGTGGTCGAGGAGGCGACGGCGGTCGGCACGGTGACGTTCCCCTACGTCCCCGGCCTGCTCGCGTTCCGCGAGATCCCCACGGTCCTCACCGCGCTCGCCGGGCTGCGGTCCGACCCCGGACTGGTCGTCTGCGACGGCTACGGCATCGCCCACCCGCGCCGCTTCGGCCTCGCGAGTCACCTCGGCGTCCTGACGGGGCTGCCGACCATGGGCGTCGCCAAGAACCCCTTCGCCTTCTCGTACGAGGATCCGGCCGCCCGGCGGGGCAGCGCGGCGCCGCTGCTGGACGGGGCGGAGGAGGTGGGCCGTGCGCTGCGCACGCGCGAGGGCGTGAAGCCGGTCTTCGTCTCGGTGGGACACCGGGTGAGCCTGTCCAACGCCTGCGGGCACGCCCTGCGTCTGACGCCCCGCTACCGGCTCCCGGAGTCGACCCGGCGCGCGGACGCGCTGTGCCGGTCGGCGCTGCGGGACGTGGCCGGTTGAGAAGCGCAAAGATGTGCGGGTTAGCATATGAGCGCCGCCTAGCTCGAAAGATACTCCTGTGACTGTCAATGACGACTCGTTCACCAATTGGAAGCACCGCGAGGAGATCGCGGAGTCGATGATCCCGATCATCGGGAAGCTGCACCGCGAGCGGGACGTGACGGTCCTGCTGCACAGCCGCTCCTTGGTGAACAAGTCGGTGGTCAGCATCCTCAAGACCCACCGATTCGCCCGGCAGATCGCCGGCCAGGAGCTCTCGATCACCGAGACGCTGCCGTTCCTGCAGGCCCTGACCACGCTGGACCTCGGCCCGTCGCAGATCGACCTGGCCCTGCTGGCGGAGGCCTACAAGGCCGACGACCGCGGACTCACCGTCGAGCAGTTCACCGCCGAGGCCGTCGCCGGTGCCATCGGCGCCAACAAGGCCGAGCGCAGCGAGGGCCGCGACGTCGTCCTGTACGGCTTCGGTCGCATCGGCCGCCTCGTCGCCCGTCTCCTCATCGAGAAGTCCGGCTCGGGCAACGGCCTGCGCCTGCGCGCCATCGTCGTGCGCGGCGGCGGCGACCGGGCCGCCGAGGACATCGTGAAGCGCGCCTCGCTGCTGCGCCGCGACTCGATCCACGGCCAGTTCCAGGGCACGATCACCGTCGACGAGGCGAACAGCACGATCGTCGCCAACGGCAACGAGATCAAGGTGATCTACGCCAACGACCCCTCCGAGGTCGACTACACGGCGTACGGCATCAAGGACGCGATCCTCGTCGACAACACCGGCAAGTGGCGCGACCGCGAGGGCCTCTCCAAGCACCTGCGCCCGGGCATCGACAAGGTCGTCCTGACCGCCCCCGGCAAGGGCGACGTCCCGAACATCGTGCACGGCGTCAACCACGACACGATCAAGCCGGACGAGCAGATCCTGTCCTGCGCCTCCTGCACCACCAACGCGATCGTCCCGCCGCTCAAGGCGATGGCGGACGAGTACGGCGTCGTGCGCGGCCACGTGGAGACCGTCCACTCGTTCACGAACGACCAGAACCTCCTGGACAACTACCACAAGGCCGACCGCCGCGGCCGCTCCGCGCCGCTCAACATGGTCATCACCGAGACCGGCGCCGCCTCCGCCGTCGCGAAGGCGCTGCCCGACCTCAAGGCCCCGATCACCGGCAGCTCGATCCGCGTGCCCGTGCCGGACGTCTCGATCGCCATCCTCAGCCTGCGCCTGGGCCGCGAGACCACCCGCGACGAGGTCCTCGACCACCTGCGCGACGTGTCGCTGCACTCGCCGCTGAAGCGTCAGATCGACTTCACGACGGCGCCCGACGCGGTGTCGATGGACTTCGTCGGCTCACGCCACGCCTCGATCGTCGACGCCGGCGCCACCAAGGTCGACGGCGACAACGCGATCCTCTACCTCTGGTACGACAACGAGTTCGGCTACTCGTGCCAGGTCATCCGAGTCGTCCAGTACGTCTCCGGGGTGGAGTACCCGACCTACCCGGTGCCGGTGGCCTGACCTCCGTACCTGAGGTGGATGCCCCGCACGGGAACGTGCGGGGCATTTCCATCGGGCCTGCCGCCGGTGCGGCGCGTGCCTATCGCTCCGCGACGACCCGGAACGAGAGCCCCACCGCCCGCAGCCTGGCGATCAGCGCGTCGCCCATCGCCACGGCCGTGGTGACCTGCCCCGACGTCGGCGGCAGGGAGTCGAGGGCGAGGCACAGCGCCGACTCGCCCAGCATCCGCGCCGTCTCGCCGTAACCGGGGTCACCGCCCGAGACCTCGGTGAACACCCGCTTCCCGCCGCCCTCGCCGACGAACCGGACCGAGAACCACGAGGAGGCCCGCCGCGCCTCGCTCGGCCCGTCGCCGGGCTTCAGGCGCGCGGACAGCCACCGCCGCGCGGGCGGCAGCTGCGCCACCGCGAGGAGGCCGCCGAGGGCCACCGGAGCGCCCAGCGCGACCGGCAGCGTCTGCACGGCCGCGTAGTGCCGGTAGCGGAAGTCCGGCCCGTACCGGTCCAGGGCGCGCGCCGAGCGCTGCACCACCTGCGGGTCGATCGTCGGCAGGGGAAGGGCCCACGCGCCGACCTCGCCCGCGTACCGGGGCGCGCCCGGCGGGGCGTACGCCTTGCGTTCCACCGAACGCGGCTCGTGCCGTCGGCGGTCCTTCGCGGCGGCCAGCATCTGCGGCCCCCGCCCGAACTGGTTGAGCGCGGAGGCGAAGGTGCCGCCGGAGAACCGCGCGCCGACCCGGACGAACCCGTCCACGCGCAGCGGCACCCCCTCGGGCAACTGCTGCACGGTGAAGTAGGCCCCCAGGTCGTGCGGGACCGAGTCGAAGCCGCAGGAGTGCACGAGCCGCGCGCCGGTCTCCCGCGCACGGGCGTCGTGCTTCACGTACATGAGGTCGACGAACTCCGGCTCACCCGTCAGGTCCACGTAGTCCGTGCCCGCCTCGGCGCACGCGGCGACCAGTTCCTGTCCGTACGTCAGGTACGGGCCGACGGTCGAGGCGACCACGCGCGCGTGGGCCGCCAAGTCCTTCAGCGACTCGGGATCCGCGACATCGGCGCGGACCAGGGGGAGTTCGGCACACGCCGGATCGATCGCGGCGAGCCGCTTCCGCAGCCCTTCCAGTTTCGTGGTGTCGCGCCCGGCGATGGCCCACCGCACCCCTTCGGGGGCATGGGCGGCGAGGTGCTCTGCGGTGAGCGCCCCCACGAAACCCGTCGCTCCGAAGAGCACGATGTCGTACGCGCGCTCGCTGTCCTTGTTGCTGCCGTTGCTGCCATTGCTGCCGTCATTACGGTTGGTACGGCTCTTACGACCGGTCATGGCACCTCTCCGCCGTGGGCCCGCGCAGTTGTCGGGGGCAGAGGCTAGCGCGCGCGGCGGGGGCCGGGACCAGGAGGTCTCCTCGGCCTGGCGCGTTCACACCCCGGGCGCCGGCCGCACCGTGATGCCGTGCCGTTCGAGGAGCGCCGCGGTGACCCCGTCGCCCGCCACGAGCCCGCCGTCGAACGACCCGTCGTGCACCGCCCCGCGGCCGCACGAAGGACTGCGCGGCATCAGCAGCGCCTCCGTGCACCCGCCGTGGCGCGCGGCCGCCAGCGCGCGCCGCGCGCCGTCCACGAACTGCGCCGTCACGTCGCGCCCGGTGTCCTCGACCACCCGGGCCGTGCCGTCCAGGACGTCGTGGCCGTCGCCGCCGACGAGCTCGGCCGGGCGGCGCGGCGTCGGCAGGCCACCCGCGGCCTCGGGGCAGAACGACACGACCGCGCGGCCCGCCACCGCCCCGTCGAGCTCGGGCGAGGCCTTGTCGCGGCCGTCGTAGCGGCACGGAACTCCCCGCAGACACGCGCTGACCAGTACGGAATCCATGCGCCCAGGCTATGCGCCGCACGGGTCGGGCGGCCCGGCGGGCCAGAATTGGCTAAGCGCTTGCTCGTCAGGGGCTTGTGCCAGGTGGAACACGTTCTTAGCATCACTGGTGTTACATCAGTTGTGTCACAGTGCTGGGGGCTCAATGACAGTGCCGGGCAAGGGCGTTCACGGACCGCTCGCCGGAGTGCGCGTGGTGGAGCTGGCGGGCATCGGGCCCGGCCCGTTCGCCGCCATGCTGCTCGCCGATCTGGGCGCCGACGTCGTGCGCGTCGACCGGCCCGACGGCGGCGGCCTCGCGATCAACCCCGAGTACGACGTGACCAACCGCAACAAACGCTCCGTCGTCATCGACCTCAAGGCCGACGACGGCGCGGCCCGCGTCCTCGACCTGGTCGAACGCGCCGACGTCCTCATCGAGGGATACCGGCCCGGCGTGGCCGAGCGCCTCGGCGTCGGCCCCGACGCCTGCCGCGCCCGCAACCCGAAGCTGGTCTACGGCCGGATGACCGGCTGGGGCCAGGAAGGGCCGCTCGCCCGGCGCGCCGGTCACGACATCGCTTACATCGCCATCACCGGCACGCTCGGCATGATCGGCAACCCCGACGAGCCGCCCGCGATCCCCGCGAACCTCGTGGGCGACTACGCGGGCGGTTCGCTCTATCTCGTCGTCGGCATCCTCGCCGCGCTGCACCACGCGCGCGAGCACGGCGCGGGGCAGGTGGTGGACGCCGCGATCGTCGACGGCGCGGCCCACCTCTCCACGATGATCCACGGCATGCTCGCGGCCGGCGGCTGGCAGGACCGCCGCGGCGCCAACCTCCTCGACGGCGGCTGCCCGTTCTACGGCACGTACGAGACCGCGGACGGCGGCTACATGGCCGTCGGCTCCCTGGAGCAGCAGTTCTACGACGAGTTCATCGCGCTGCTCGGCCTCGCCGACGCCGCGCCCGCCCGCAAGGACCTGGCTCGCTGGGGCGAGCTGCGCGACGCCGTCGCCGCCCGCTTCAAGGAACGTACGCGCGACGAGTGGACGGCCGTCTTCGAGGGCTCCGACGCGTGCGTGGCGCCCGTGCTGTCGCTGCGGGAGGCGCCGAGTCACCCGCACCTCGCGGCCCGCGGCACCTTCACCGACCACGGCGGCATCACCCAGCCCGCCCCCGCCCCCCGCTTC
>NZ_LIPN01000424.1 GCF_001418325.1 Streptomyces atriruber
GGACGGGGCGGGGGGTGGCGGTCCCGGCCGCCGGTCCGGCGGGCACGGGCGTCGTGGGTGCTGCCGTCTTGGATGAGGGCATGGGCAGGGGACTCCTTCGGCGTACTGGTGAAGCCAAGGCCATCCGGTCGGCGCGGTCGACATCGAGGCAACCAACTGGTTGGTTGGAAAAAGTCTGCGCCCGTCCGGGTCGCCCTGTCAAGCAACCAACCAGTTGGTTACCCGAACGGGTTCGCCTACCCTGGGCCCATGGCAGTCAGAGACCCCGAGGCCACCAAGGCGCGGATCTTCGAGGCGGCGGTCGCCGAGTTCGCCCGGTACGGCATCGCGGGCGCCCGCATCGACCGCATCGCGAGCGAGGCGAAGGCCAACAAGCAGCTCATCTACGCCTATTTCGGCAACAAGGCGGAGCTGTTCACCCAGGTCCTGGAGAAGCGCATGCTGGAGATGGCCGTCGCCAATCCGGTCGACGCGGACGACATGGACGGCTGGATGGACCGGCTGATGGACTACCACGCCGCCCATCCCGAGCTGCTGCGCCTGCTGTTCTGGGAGGGCATCGAGTACGGCACGGACGAGCTCCCCGACGAGCGGGAGCGCCGCGACCACTACGACCGCAAGGTCGCTGTGCTCGCCGACGCGCAGGCCCGCGGCGTCATCAGCGACGAGATCCCCGCGCCCCATCTGCTCTTCATGGTGGTCGCGCTGGCCGGCTGGTCCACGGCCGTGCCGCAGATGCGGCGGATCCTCGTCGGCGACCAGGACGCCGACCGCGAGCGGCTGCGCGCCTCCATCAAGGCGGCGGTCCGGCGCATCACGGCCTGAGGCGCCCCCCGACTGGCCCTAGTCGGTGCCGATCTTCGCCGACCCGGCAGGTCCTAGTTCGTGCCGATCTTCGCCAGCAGGTCCACGATCCGGCCCTGCACCTCTCCACTGGTGGAGCGCTCCGCCAGGAACAGGACGGTCTCGCCCGCGGCGAGCTTCGGCAGCTCCGTCTCGTCGACGGCCGCGGTGTAGACGACCAGCGGCGTGCGGTTCAACTGGCCGTTCGCGCGCAGCCAGTCGACGATCCCGGCCCTGCGGCGGCGTACCTGCAGCAGGTCCATCACCACGAGGTTCGGCCGCATCTGCGCCGCGAGCGTCACCGCGTCGGCGTCGCTCTCGGCCCGCGCGACCTGCATGCCGCGCCGCTCCAGCGTGGCCGTCAGGGCGAGCGCGATCTCCTCGTGCTCCTCGATGAGCAGGACGCGCGAAGGGTGCTGCTCGCTGTCGCGCGGCGCCAGGGCCTTCAGGAGTACGGCGGGATCGGCGCCGTACGCCGCCTCGCGCGTCGCCTGGCCGAGCCCCGCCGTCACGAGCACGGGCACCTCCGCCGCCACGGCCGCCTGGCGCAGCGACTGCAGCGCCGTACGCGTGATCGGCCCGGTCAGCGGGTCCACGAACAGCGCCGCGGGGAACGCCGCGATCTGCGCGTCGACCTCCTCGCGCGAGTGCACGATCACCGGCCGGTAGCCGCGGTCGCTGAGCGCCTGCTGCGTGGTGACGTCCGGCGCGGGCCACACCAGGAGACGGCGCGGGTTGTCCAGCGGCTCGGGCGGCAGTTCGTCGTCCATCGGCTGGGGCTGCGGCCGGTTCGCGACCTCCACGGCGCCGCCGGGCCCGTCGAGCGGCTCCGGGCCCTCGTCGGCGTCCTCGTCCGGCGCGCCGATCGCGTACGAACGGCCCGCGCCCTCGGTGACCGACGCGATGCGGGACTGGGGGTGCGCCGGAGTGTGCGGCTGGGGCTGCGGATGCGGGCGCGCCGAGGTCTCGGGACGCTCGTCGGCCGCGGGGTCGGGCGGCGTGGACAGCCTGCGCCGACGCCCGGAGCCACCGAGCGTCTGGGACTGGGACTGGGACTGGGACTGGGCCTGCGGTTGCGGCTGCGCCTGCGCGGCGGCGGAGCCCTCCGGCGTCGGCATCGGGCCCGCCGTGGGAGTCGCGGGGGCCGCAGGGGCCCCGGCAGCCGATGTCGCCTGCTGCTGCGGACCGGCCTCCCCGGGCTGTGGAGCCGACGGTGCCTGCGGAGGCTGCGGCGACTGGGGGATCCGGGCGTTCCGCGGCGGTTGTTGCTGCTGCTGTCGGCCCTGACCCGGTACGGCGGTGCCGCCCTGCGCACCGGCCTGCTGCTCGGAGATCTGCTGGCCGAACGGCACGCCCTGCCCGAGCGTGCGCACGCTGATCGCGCGCCCCTGCGTCGAATTGGGGTCGCCGGGCGCGGCCTCGGCGGGCAGCGGCTGGGCCGCCCGTGCCTGCGCACCGCGCTCGG
>NZ_LIPN01000425.1 GCF_001418325.1 Streptomyces atriruber
CACCGCGGTCAGCGAGTCGAACCCGAGGTCGCGGAACGCCCCGTCGGCGGAGAGTCCGCGCGGGTCGCCGTGCCCGAGCACCTGGGCGACGTCCGCCAGGACCAGGTCGAGCAGGAGCGCGGTGCGCTGCTCGACCGGGAGGCCGCGCAGCTTGCTCTCCAGTGACTCGGCGGGTGCCGTCGGCGCACTCGACGCGGTCCTGCGCTGCGGCGCGGGCGCCAGGTCCCGCAGCAGCGGCGGCACGGTGTCGGCCGTCCGGAGCGCGGCGGTGTCGACGCGTACCGGTACGAGGTTGGGCGTGGCCGCCGTGAGCGCCAGGTCGAAGGCGGCGAGGCCCTCTTCGGTGGCCGTGGGCAGCAGCCCGGTGCGGGCGATCCTGCCGAGGTCGGCGGCGCCGAGACCGGCCGTCATGGAGCTCGTCTGCGACCACATGCCCCAGGCGACGGAGACCGCCGGGGCGCCCGCCGCGTGCCTGCGGGCCGCGTATGCGTCCAGATAGGCGTTGGCGGCCGCGTAGTTGGCCTGTCCCGCCGAGCCGAACACTCCGGCGACCGAGGAGAACACGACGAAGGCCGCGAGGTCCGCGTCGGCGGTCAGGTCGTGCAGGGCCCGTACCGCGTCCGCCTTCGGCCGCAGCACGGTGGCGAGGCGCTCCGGGGTGAGAGCCGCGAGGACCCCGTCGTCCAGGACGCCCGCGGTGTGCACCACCGCGGTCAGCGGATGCTCTTCGGGGACGGCGGCAAGAGCCGCGGCGAGCTGCTCGCGGTCGGCCACGTCGCAGGCCACGGAGCGGATCCGGACGCCGTCGTCCCCGATCTCCAGGGCGTCGAGGACGTCCAGGAGGTCACGGGGCGCCTCGGTGCCGCTGCGGCTGAGCAACAGGACGTTGCGCACGCCGTGTTCGGCGACCAGACGGTGCAGGACGAGCCGGCCGAGGGTGCCGCTCGCGCCGGTGAGGACGACCGTGCCGTTCGGGTCGATGGGGCGCGGGACGGTCAGTACGGTGCGGCCGGGGAGGCCGGGAAGGCCGGGAAGGCCGGGGTGGCGGGGCCGATCGCCGTCGGCGGCCTCGGACGAACCGTCGGGCAGTCCGTCGGACAAGCCGTCGGCCGGTCCGTCGGACAGGCCCTGGAACGCCGTGGCGGCCGCCCGTATGTCGTGGGCCGTGACCGGCAGCGCGCGCAGCGCCCCGGAGTCGAGCAGGCCGGTGAGTTCGGCGAGGATCGCCTGCCGCCGCCCGGCGTCCGGGACGGTGAGCGCGGCGCGCGCGTCGGCGGCCACGAACCGGCCGTCGGCGGCGAGCAGCAGCGCGGCCGACACCTCGGCGCCGGTGCTGCGGTGCGGGTCGAGGACGAGGTCGAGACCGGCGGGCACCCGCTGCGCGATGTCGCCGGGCTCCGGCCCGGTGAGGTGGGCGCCGTCGAGGCCGAGGCCGCGCAGGGCGTCGTGGGCGGCCTGCGGCGCGGCGGCGTACACCTCGGCGCCGAGGTGCCGGGCGATCTGGACCGCGGCGAGGCCGACGGGATCCGCGGCCGCGTGGACCAGCACCCGCTGCCCCGCGCGCAGTCCACCCTCGTCCACGAGGGCGTGCCAGGCGGCGAGGTACGGGGTGGCCGCCGCGGCGGCCTCGGCGAACGTCAGGGCCCGCGGCAGGGGCGCGACGGACCGGTGGTCGGTGACCGCGGTCCGGGCGAGCGCGCCGCCCTCCGGGAAGACGCCCCAGACGCGGTCGCCCACGGCCGGTCCGGTGACCGCCGCGCCGAGCTCGGTCACGACACCGGCGCCTTCTGTGCCGGGCGTCCGGTCGCCGTCGGTCAGGTCGTCGGGGCCGATCCCGGCGGCGCGCATCGCCACCCGGATCTCCTGCGGACCGAGGGGCGCCGCGGGGGCCGGTACGAGGGCGAGGCCCCCGGGGCCACCCGGACCGGCGCGGCCTGCGGAGTCGTCTCCGGTGGAGTCGTCGCCGGTGGAGCGGTCGCCCGCGGAGTCGTCGCCCGCGCCGGTCGCCTCCAGCCGCCACTCGGACGCGTCGTCCGGCAGCGGAAGCAGGTCGGGGGCGGTGCGGCTCAGCCGTGGCACGTACGCCTGCCCGTCGCGCCAGGCGATCTCGGGTTCGTCGGTGGCGACGGCCGCCGCCACCGCTTCGACCGCGTCGACGGAACGGGGCGTGTCCGTGTCGACGAGCAGCAGACGTCCGGGGTGTTCGGCCCGGGCCGCCCGGATCAGACCCCACACGGCGGCGGTGGCCGGGTCGGGGCGGTCCATCATGTCGCCCCGGGTGACCACGACGAGCCGATCGTCGTCGTCCCCGTCGGCCGCGTCGGCGAAGAACCCCTGGACGCGTCCGAGCACCTCGGTCAGGCGGGCGTGCACGTCGCCGCCGGGCTCGACGGCGGCGACGGTGACCCGGTGCGGCATCGCGGTCGCCCCGGCCGCCGTCTCCGGAACGGTCAACGGACGCCAGCGCAGGTGGAGTCCGCCGTCCCGGCCGGGTGCCGCGGCCGCGGACATCGGCCGCAGCAGCAGCGCGTCCACGGTGACGACGGGCTGTCCCGCGGTGTCGACGGCGGCCAGGGAGACGGCCCCGTCGGCGGTGGCGGTGAGCCGGACCCGTACCGCTCCCGCCCCGGACGCGTGCAGGGTCACACCCGTCCACGAGAAGGGGAGCAACGGCCGCGACCCTTCGGTGCCGGACCCGGCGCCGGACAGCGACGGCACCCCGAGCGTGACGGCGTGCAGCGCGGCGTCGAGCAGCGCCGGGTGGATGCCGAACGCGCCGGGCTGCGCGGGCAGTTCCGCCTCCGCGTAGAGGGCGTCCGCCGTGCGCCAGGCGGTGCGCAGGCCCTGGAAGAGCGGCCCGTAGTCGTAGCCGCGCGCGGCCAGGTCGGCGTAGAGGCCGTCGACCGGTATCCGCTCGGCGTCGGCGGGCGGCACGTCCCACGCGTCGCCCGGCTGCGCGGGTGCGTCGGCCAGGGTGCCCGTCGCGTGCTGGACCTGCGGCTCGGTGCCGGAGGCCGGGGCGGCCGAGGAGTGGACGGTGACCGTGCGGCGGCCCGTCGCGTCGGGGGCACCGACGACGACCTGGAGGTAGACGGCGGTGTCGGCGGGCAGCACCAGCGGGGACTGCAGGGTCAGTTCCTCGACGACGGGGCAGCCCGTCTCGCCACCTGCGTGCAGGGCCAGGTCGAGGAAGGCGGTGCCGGGCAGCAGCACCGTACCGCCGATCGCGTGGTCGGCGAGCCAGGGGTGGGCGCCGGGCAGGATGCGGCCGGTGAGGACCGTCTGCCCGTCGGGCAGGTGCACCGCGGCGCCGAGCAGCGGGTGCCGGGTGCCGGTGAGGCCCGCGGCCCGGATGCCGACCGTCGACGTGGCGGCGTCCTGCCAGTAGCGCTGCCCCGCGAAGGCGTAGCCGGGCAGGTCGGTGCGGCGGCCGCCCGGCAGCAGCCGGTGCCACCGCACCGGCGTGCCGGTCACGAACGTCTCGGCGAGGGCCCGGGTCAGGGCGAGGGCCTCGTCCTGACCGGACTTGAGGGCCGCCACGGCGACGTATCCGTCGTCCCCGAGGCACGCGTCGAGCGTGGCGTGCGCCATCGGGGTGACCGCGGCGTCGGCGCCGACCTCCAGGAAGGCGCGGACGCCCTGGTCGGCGAGGACGCGCACCCCGTCGGCGAAGCGGACGGCGCCGCGGACGTGCTCCACCCAGTACCGGGCGGTGCACAGGCGCTCGGCGTCGACCGGTCCGCCGGTGACGTTCGAGATCACGGGGATCCTCGGCGCGTTGAACGAGAGACCGGAGATCGCCTCGGCGAACTCGTCGAGCATGGCGTCCATGCGGTGCGAGTGGAAGGCGTGCGAGACCGCGAGGCGGTGCACGCGGTGTCCGGCGGCCCGGAAGTGGTCGGCGACGGCCACGGCGGCGGCCTCGTCGCCCGAGACGACGACGGCCTCCGGACCGTTGACGGCGGCGATGCCGACGGAGTCGGTCAGCCCGGCCCGCTCGATGTACGCCCGGGTCTCGTCCTCGCCCACCGCGACGGCCACCATCGCCCCGCCCTCCGGCAGGGCCTGCATCAGGCGTCCGCGCGCCGCGACGAGGGCGCAGGCGTCGGACAGCGAGAGGACCTCCGCCGCGTATGCCGCGGTGATCTCGCCGAGGGAGTGGCCCATGACGTGTCCGGGGGTGACGCCCCAGTCCCGGAGCAGTTCGAGAAGGGCGACCTCCAGGGCGAACAGGCCGGTCTGGGTGTACATGCTCTGCTGCAGCAGCGGCGCGAGCGGCGAGTCCTCGGGCGCGAACACGACGTCGCGCAGCGGGTGTGCGGCGTATCCGTCGAGGTGCGCGTCGACCGCGGCGCACACCGCGTCGAAGGCCTCGGCGTAGACCGGATACCGCTCGTACAGCTCCTGCCCCATGCCCGCCCGCTGCGAGCCCTGCCCGGAGAAGACGAGCGCGAGCCCGCCCGCCCCGACGGCCGGGACGGCGCCGGTGACGGTGCCGGGTGCGTCCTCGCCGCGGGCGAGGGCGGCCAGCGCCTCGGTCAGGTCGTCGCGTCCGGTGCCCAGGACGACGGCGCGGTGGTCCATCAGGGCCCGGCCGGTGGCCAGGGTGTGGCCGACGTCGCGCGGGTCGACGGTGTCGTCCCCGGCGACCCGGTCGAGCAGGCGTTCCGCCTGTCGGCGCAGCCCGTCGGCCGTCCTGGCCGACAGGGTCCAGGGGATCACCGGCGCTTCCGGCGCCGGCTCGGCGTCCGTGGCCGGGACCGGGGCGTCTTCGGGTGCCGCTTCGAGGATGACGTGCGCGTTCGTGCCGCTGATGCCGAAGGACGACACGGCGGAGCGGCGGGGCCGCTCCAGCTCGGGCCACTCCTGCTGGGCGGCGAGCACGCTGACGGCGCCGGACTCCCAGTCGACGTGCCGGGAGGGGGTGTCGGCGTGCAGGGTGCGCGGCATGATGCCGTGCCGCATGGCCTGCACCATCTTGATGATGCCCGCGACACCCGCGGCGGCCTGGGTGTGCCCGATGTTGGACTTGACGGAGCCGAGCCACAACGGCCGTTCCTCGTCGCGCCCTTGGCCGTACGTCGCCAGCAGCGCCTGCGCCTCGATCGGGTCGCCCAGCGAGGTGCCGGTGCCGTGCGCCTCGACCACGTCCACGTCCGCGGACGTCAGTCGCGCACTGGCGAGGGCGTCACGGATGACGCGCTGCTGCGACGGCCCGTTGGGGGCGGTCATGCCGTTGCTGCCGCCGTCCTGGTTCACCGCCGAACCCCGCACGACGGAAAGGACCTGGTGTCCGAGGCGGCGCGCCTCGGAGAGCCGCTCGACGACCAGCAGACCGACACCCTCGGCCCAGCCCGCGCCATCGGCGTCGTCGGAGAAGGCCTTGCAGCGGCCGTCCACGGACATCGCCCGCTGTCGCGAGAACTCCACGAACGTCGTGGGCGTCGACATCACGGTCACACCGCCCGCCAGGGCGAGGGTGCACTCGCCGTTGCGCAGCGCCTGTATCGCGAGGTGCAGCGCCACGAGGGACGACGAGCAGGCCGTGTCGATCGTCATCGCCGGGCCTTCGAGGCCCAGTTGGTACGAGATGCGGCCCGATGCCACGCTGGACGCGCTGCCCAGCATGCGGAAGCCGTCCATGCCCTCGACCGGCTCGTGCAGCGGCGGGCCGTACTCCATCGGCATCAGTCCGGTGAAGACACCGGTCCTGCTGCCGCGCAGGGAGTCCGGGTCGATGCCGGTCCGCTCCAGCGCCTCCCACGCCGTCTCCAGGAGCAGCCGCTGCTGCGGATCCATCGCCGCGGCCTCCCGCGGACTGATCCCGAAGAACTCGGGCTCGAACACGGCGGCGTCGTGCAGGAAGCCGCCCCGTCGGGTGTACGTCTTTCCGGCCCGGTCGGGGTCGGGGTCGTAGAGGTCGGCGATGTCCCAGCCGCGGTCGTCGGGGAAGTCGGTGATGGCGTCGACCCCGTCGAGGGTCGCCTGCCACAGCTCCTGCGGAGAACGGATCCCGCCCGGGAAACGGCAGGCCATGCCCACGATGACGATCGGATCGTCATCCGCGGCCGCCCCTGTGACGGGGGCCGGGGCCACCGGACCCGCGTCCGTCCCCCCGACCTCCTCCTCAAGGAAACCGACGAGCGCGGTCGGCGTCGGATAGTCGAACACCAGCGTCGACGGCAGCCGCAGCCCCGTCACCGTCTGCAACCGCTGCCGCAGCTCCAGACCCGTCAGCGAGTCGAAGCCCAGATCACGGAAAGCACGATCCGCCTCCACCGACGCACCCGAACCGAGCCCGAGCGCCAACGACACCTGGCCACGGACCAGTTCGAGCAGAGCCTCCGCCCTCTTCGCGTCGTCGAGCGCCGCCATGTCGGCGGCCCACGACGAGGACTGCCCGGCGCCGACCGCGGCGGCCGCGCGACGCGCGGGGGCGCGGACGAGCGACTTGAAGACGGCGGGCAGCCGGTCCTGCGCCGCCTGGTTGCGCAGCGCGGGCAGGTCCAGGCGGGCCGGGAACAAGGTGGCGCGGTCGGCGGCGAGCGCCGCGTCGAACAGGGCGAGGCCCTGCGCGGCGGACATCGGGGCGAGCCCGCCCCGGGTGAGCCGGGCGATGTCGGTCTCGTCGAGGTGCGCGGTCATCGCGCTGTCGCCACCGGCCCACAGGCCCCAGGCCAGCGAGGTCGCGGCCAGCCCTGCGGCGCGGCGCGCGTGGGCGAGGGCGTCCAAGTAGGCGTTTGCGGCGGCGTAGTTGGCCTGTCCTGCCGTGCCCATCACACCGGCGGCGGACGAGAACAGCACGAACGCGGCCAGGTCGGCGTCGCGCGTCAGCTCGTCGAGGTGACGGGCTCCGTCGACCTTCGGGCGCATGACGGTGTCGAGGCGGTCGGGGGTCAGTGCGGTGACGACACCGTCGTCGAGGACACCGGCGGCGTGGATCACGGCGGTCAGCGGGTGCCCGTCCGCGATCCCGGCCAGGGCCGCCGCCAGACCGTCCCGGTCCGCGACGTCACAGGCGGCGAAGGTCACCGTCGCGCCGAGCGCGCCCAGTTCGGCGGCCAGCTCCTCGGCGCCCTCGGCGCCACGACGGCTGACCAGCAGCAGGTGACGTACGCCGTACTCGGCCACGACGTGCCGGGCGACGAGTCGGCCCAGGGAGCCGCCGGCGCCGGTGATGAGGACCGTGCCGTCCGGGTTCCACTCCGGAGCGGACGGCGCGGAGGATGCGGCTTCGGCACCGACCGCCACCAGTCGCGGTGCGGTCAACTCGTCTCCGTTCCAGGCGAGTTGTGGCTCTCCGGAAGCCAGGGCCGTGGCGAGTGCCGACTGCCGCGGTGCGGTCTCCGCGGGTACGTCGACGACCACGATGCGTCCGGGGTGCTCGGTCTGCGCCGAGCGCAGCAGGCCCCATACGGCCGAGGTGGCCGGGTCGGGCTGCGCGGCGATGTCGCCCCGGGTGACGACGGCGAGCCGGGAGCCCTCGTCGTCGGCCGACGCGGCGAGGAAGTCCTGCACCGTCTCCAGCACTCCGGCCACGCTCGTCCGGACGTCGCCGCCGGGCTCGACGTGGGCGACGACGACATCGGACGGCAGACCATCGGAGGCGTCGGCCCCCGGAGCCGGTGCCGATACCGGTACGTCGACCCAGCACACCTCGAACAGCGGGTCCCCGGCAGCGACCGCCGCCCCCAACTGCTCCTGCGACATCTTCTGCAACCGCAACTCGTCCACCGACACCACCGGCAGGCCCGCACCGTCGAACGCCACCAGCCGCACGGCACCATCGGCGTCACGCGACAACCGCACCCGCAGCGCCGACGCACCGACCGAATGCAGCCGCACCCCGCTCCACGAGAAGGGCACCCACAGGTCGCCCGAGGGCAGCGGATGCAGGGCCGCGTCGAGGAGCGCCGGATGGATGCCGAACTCCTCGGCGTCCACGGGCAACCGGACCTCGGCGAACAGGTCGTCGCCGTCGCGCCACAGGGCGCGCAGGCCCTGGAACACGGGTCCGTAGCCGTAGCCGAGCCCGGCCAGCGTCTCGTAGGCGTCCGCGACGTCGACCCGCTCGGCACCGGTCGGCGGCCACACGCCGTCCAGCCGCTCGTCCGACGGCACGGGACCGGCGTCCGCGAGCACTCCGACGGCGTGCCGCACCCAGTCCCCTCCCCCGGTCACGTCGGCGTCGGCGTCCTGGACCTGGGAGTGCACGGAAACCGTCCGGCGCCCGGAGCCGTCCGGCGCCGCCACCGAAACCTGCACCGCCACCTGGGCGTCCTCCGACAGCACGAGCGGCCGCTCCAGCGTCAGTTCCTCGATGACATCGCAGCCGACCTCGTCGGCGGCGCGGAGCGTCATCTCGATGAAGGCGGTGCCCGGGAGCAGAACGGTGCCGAAGACTCCGTGGTCGTCGAGCCACGGGTGGGTGGTGCGGGAGAGCCGTCCGGTGAGGACGACGTCATCGCCACCGGCGAGCCGGACGGCGGCGCCGAGCAGCGGGTGTCCGGCGGGCCGCAGCCCGAGCCCGGCCGCGTCCACCACGGACCGCCCCGCGGGCAACCAGTGACGACGCCGCTGGAAGGCGTACGTCGGCAACTCCACCAACCGACCACCCGCCAGCCACGGCGCCCAGTTCACGTCGACACCCGCGACGAACACCTCGGCCAGACTCTGCGCCAGCCGAGCCGGACCCCCCTCACCCCGCCGGAGCGTCCCCACGGC
>NZ_LIPN01000426.1 GCF_001418325.1 Streptomyces atriruber
AAGTGGATGAACATGCCGAACCGGTCCTGACGGAACCAGTTGGTGCGGTCGGCGGTGAAGGGGTCGTCCGACGCGTGGTCGGTGCCGGGGCCCGCGATCCGCGGCGGCTTCGGGGCGGGGGTGGGGGCGTCGGCGGCGGGCGCGGTCGGCACCGCCGTCGCGGCCGGGACGGCCGTGCCCGCGAGGGCGGCGGCGAGGAGCAGGGCGAGTCCAGTGGCTCTGTGGCGCATGGGGCGGCTCCCGATGTTCCTGTTCCCTGGGTTGGGGGGTCGCACGGGAACGTAGGGAGGAATACATCGGATGTCAATGGCTCCAACTCGCATCACCTGGCCCATATTCGACTCCGAGAGCTCGGATCGATCCGATGACTGAGATGCGCCGTGGTGACGGTTAGAAGCAGGGGGCGTACGGGGGAAGAGACCTCCGGTATGCACCGCGCGCCCGCACCCCCATCCGACCGACGGAGCCCGTATGCCCCTGCACCGCCGCACCTTCCTCACCGGCCTCGCCGGCACGGCGGGTGTCGCCGCCGTCGCCTGTTCCGGCGCCACCGCCGACGGCGCGGTCACCGACGGCGCGCCCACGCCGCGCCGCACCGCCGCCGCCGAGGCCGCCCGGCGCCTGCTCCCCCGCCACTGGGACCAGATCGAGTTCAGGACCGCCCCCCGGAAGGCGGGCGGCGAGGACTCCTTCCAGATCACCGGGCGCCCCGGCCGCATCACCGTCACCGCGACCGGACCGGCCACCCAACTCACCGGCCTGCACCACTACTTGAAGCACGTCACGCACGCCAGCATCACCTGGGCGGGCAGCAGCACCGACCACCTCCCCGACCGTCTCCCCGCACCCGAAGCACCCCTCGCAGGAGCGGCCAACACCCCGCACCGCTTCGTCCTCAACGACACCAACGACGGCTACACCGGGGCGTACCACGACTGGGACTACTGGCAGCGCGAGATCGACGTGCTCGCGCTCCACGGCTACAACGAAGTCCTCGTGTACGCGGGCGCGGACGCCGTGTACCACCGCGCCTTCCAGGAGTTCGGGTACTCGGACGACGAACTGCGGTCCTGGATACCCGCCCCCGCCCACCAGCCGTGGTGGCTGCTGCAGAACATGTCGTCGTTCCCGCATCCGGTCTCCCGCCAACTCCTCGACGCCCGCGCCCGGTTGGGCCGCCGCATCTGCGACCGGCTGCGCGACCTCGGCATGACACCGGTCCTGCCGGGCTACTTCGGGACCGTGCCGCCCGGTTTCGAGGCGCGGAACCCGGGCGCGCGGACCGTTCCCCAGGGCGACTGGGTCGGCTTCACGCGACCGGACTGGCTGGATCCGCGCACCGGCCACTTCTCGCGCGTGGCCGCCGCGTTCTACCGCGCACAGGACGAGCTGTTCGGCCCGACCACGATGTACAAGATGGACCTCCTCCACGAGGGCGGAAAGCCCGGCGACGTGCCGGTCGGCGACGCGGCACAGGGCGTCGAGAAGGCGCTGCGGACCGCGCACCCCGGCGCCACCTGGGTGATTCTCGGCTGGCAGCACAATCCGCCGAAGGCCATCACCGACGCCGTCGACAAGAAGCGGATGCTCGTCGTCGACGGCCTCTCCGACCGCTTCCCGAACGTCACCGACCGCGAGTCCGACTGGGGCTCGACGCCTTATACGTTCGGCTCCATCTGGAACTTCGGCGGCCACACGACGCTCGGCGCCAACACCCCCGACTGGGCGGACCTGTTCGAGAAGTGGCGCACCAAGGAGGGCAGCGCGCTCACCGGAATCTCCCTGATGCCCGAGGCGGCAGACAACAACCCCGCCGCCTTCGAGCTGTTCTCGGAACTGGCCTGGCGCAAGGGCGACTTGGACCTCGAAGCCTGGTTCCGCCAGTGGTCGGCCTTCCGTTACGGCGCCGCCGATCCGCACGCGGCGGCCGCCTGGGACGTCCTGCGCCGCACGGCCTACGGAACGACCCGCGCCGACGAGTGGGCCGAGGGCGCCGACGGACTCTTCGGCGCCCGGCCCGACCTCGCGGCGACCTCGGCGGCGTCCTGGTCACCCAAGAAACTGCGTTACGAGGCGGCGGACTTCGAACCGGCGCTCGGCGAACTCCTCGCAGTGCGGGCCGGGTTGCGGACCTCCTCCGCGTACCGCCGCGACCTGCTCGACGTCGCCCGGCAGGCCCTCTCCAACCGCAGCCGCGTCCTGCTGCCGCACATCAAGGAGGCGTACGACGCCGGGGACGCCGACCGCTTCGACCGCCTCACCCGGGAGTGGCTCGCCCTGATCGACCTGCTCGACCGTCTGCTGGCCACCGACTCCCGCCATCTGCTGGGCCGTTGGGTCGCGGACGCCCGCGCGTGGGGCGCAGACCGGGAGGAGCGGGACCGGCTCGCGTACGACCAGCTCTCGCTGGTGACGGTGTGGGGCACCCGCTCCGGCGCCGACGCGGGGCTGCGCGACTACGCGAACCGCGAATGGGCGGGGCTGGTCGGCGGCCTGTACCGGCTGCGCTGGGACCGCTGCTTCAAGGAACTCCGGGCCTCCCTCACCGAGGGGCGCGCCCCCGAGAAGGTCGACTGGTTCGCCGTCGAGGACGCGTGGATCCGGGATCCGGGACGCTTGGCGACCCGCCCGAAGGGCGACACGTACGGCGTGGCACGACAGGTCCAGGCCCACCTGAGCGCCCCTTCTTAAGGGGCCCGGGGAACTGCGCGACAAGCGCCGACGGCCCCGCGGACCGCGGACGGACACCGGCGTCCCCCGAACCGACCCGGCACGGGGGACGCCGCCGACCGCACGCCTCAGGCGCGGGGACACTCCTTCCACGCCACGTGATAGATCGTGCTGATGTCGCCGTCCGTCGAGTCCATCGTCATGAAGCTGGACTTCGCGGGATCGGACGTCCCCAGGTCGACACGCAGCTCCGTGTTGATGTTGAAGTTCCGCTTCACGCCGCACGGCGCCCAGACGAGCTGGGCCCAGTCCGTCGTGTCGGTGGCCTGCCAGTTGTCGTTGTAGACGCCCTTGAACTCATGGCTGATCGCGGCCGTCTGGGGCGAGCCCTGGAAGTAGTACGACGCCTTCTCCGTGCCTTTCGCGCCGGGCTGCAGCGAGGCGTAGCCGCGGTAGTCCGCGCTCGCGATCGCGTACGTGAAGCCCGAGGGGACGTGCACGATCAGGCTGAGCTGACAGTTCCGGCGGAACGCGGTGGGGTCCGCGCCGCCGCCCGCCTTGGCGAGGTAGTCGCTGTAGGTCACGGTGAAGGCCGTGTTGTCCTCGGAGACGGCGACGGCCGCGGTGCCCAGCGGGCAGCCCGATCCGTTCACCGTGGCGACCTCGATCACGATCTTGTCCGGAGGCGGATCCTGGATCGACGTCGTGTCCTGCGCGGGGAGCGTCGAGCCGAACAGCGCCACGAGGGCGCCGCTCAGCAGCAGTGCACCGGCCATGGTTCTCCGTTCCATTTCTGAGGAGGGGGGTTGGAGAAGTGCCTGTGGTGCGTGGAACGCATTGCGGGTGCCTGGAGCGGATTGCGTGAGCGAGGGGATCGTATGGACCAATGGGCCGTGCGGACAGAGCGATGTCCGGCCATTCGGAATCCGCAACTCATCGTGTCTTGACGGGTATACGTCACCCCAGATCTCTGGTAGGAAACCTTCCTAACAGTACGCGGAACGATGAACTCCCCGATCTGGAGGCCCCCATGGAGACCCCCCACATAGGCCCGCGCACCACCCACCCCTCCCGCCGCACCCTGCTCGCCTTCATGGGCGCCGCAGCCGTGGCGGGCCCGCTGCTCGCCACGCAGTCGGCGGGGGCGTCCCAGCTCTCCTCACTGGTCTCGGCCGGCGGACTCGACGACCCGGCGAAGAAGGAGATCGCGATGCAGATCGTCTGCAGCGCGGAGAACTCCTCGCTCGAATGGAAGAAGCAGTATCGATACTGCGAGGACATCGACGACGGCCGCGGCTACACCGCGGGCATCATCGGCTTCTGTTCCGGCACCGGCGACATGCTCGACCTCGTCGAGCTCTACACGCAGCGCAAGCCGGGCAACATCCTCGCGAAGTACCTCCCGGCGCTGCGCAGGGTCGACGGCACCGACTCGCACGACGGGCTCGACCCGAACTTCAAGCCCGACTGGGAGCGGGCCGCCGACACGGACGCGGAGTTCCGCAAGGCGCAGAACGACGAGCGCGACCGCGTCTACTTCAACCCGTCGGTCAAGCAGGGCAAGGCGGACGGCATCGGCACCCTCGGCCAGTTCTGCTACTACGACGCCATCGTCATGCACGGCAACGGCGGCGACTCGACCAGCTTCAACAACATCCGCAAGCGGGCGCTGCGCTCGGCCAAGACGCCGGCCCAGGGCGGCGACGAGGTGACGTACCTGAACGCCTTCCTCGACGCGCGCGTCTGGGCGATGAAGCAGGAGGAGGCCCACGAGGACACCAGCCGGGTCGACACCGCACAGCGCGTCTTCCTGAAGAAGCGGAACCTCAACCTGGACCCGCCGCTGGACTGGAAGGTCTACGGGGACCCGTTCCACATCGGCTAGCCCCGATGCGCGGGGCGCCACCGGCGCCCCGCGCATCCGCGCCACCTCTTGCCTCCCGAAGGTTGAACTGGGTACGGTCCCGGCCAGCTTCCCTTCTACGCGCGTCAACCCCGTCGGCCTGCACCGAGTCGACCTGCACCGAGGTGAGAGATCTCCATGTTCCTCCGTACGACGACCATCGTGCTGACCGCCGCGGCCGCCCTCCTGTCGGCGGGCGGCCTCACGGCGTCCGCGGCGCCCACCGCGGACGGCGGCTGGCAGAGGTTCGGTGCCGACATCAAGTCCGGCATCAGCGGACTCGCCCTCACCGACGGCGGCCGGGCGCGCGGCGCGACCCACGCCCTCGTCGTACGCGACAACAAGAAGCCCGGCGAGAACCGCGTCGCCCGGCTCACCTACCGCGCGGGCACCGGCGCCGACCGCCCCGCCGCCGTGGAGCCGCTCTCCTGGACGGGCACCGCGGAGCCCATAGACCTGGAGGCGATCGAGGCGGTGCCGGGCGCCCCCGACGAGTACGTGGCCCTGGCGAGCCGCGGCCTCGCCTACCACCTGAAAGTGACCGGCACGGAGGCCGAGGTCCTGGACACCTCTCCGCTGCCCGCGATCGCCGACGGCGACGACTACGAGAGCTTCGCGCTGACCGCGCGGCACGGAAAGCTGGCGGCGGTCTGGGCGGACCGGGGCGCGGGCGAGAAGCGTCCCGCGACGCTGCACGCCGCGCCCTTCTCCTTCAACGAGTACGGCGAGGCCGACTTCGGCCCGGTCGCCACGGCCCGCTTCCGCGCGCCCTATCCGACCGGCGACGTCCGGCACGCCTCGGACATCTCCGTCACCGCGGCGGGCCGCCTGATGATCAGCTCGGCCTCCGACGCGGGCGACGACGGCCCCTTCTCCTCGGCGGTCCTCGACGCGGGCAAGCTCTCCGTGAGCCGTTCCGGCAAGGTGCGGCTGTCCGTCGACAAGTCCCCCGACGTGGTGCGGAAGTTCAAGGGATTCAAGATCGAGGCGGTCGAGTGCGCGCCGGGGTCCGGCGGAAAGGCACTGCTCGGCACGGACGACGAGAACGCGGGCGGGTCGGTCAACTCCGCCTCGGTGTGCGGCAAGTAGCGGTGTTACGGTCCTGGCATGTCCGAGATCGAGATACCCCGGGCCGAGGGCCCCAAAGCCGAAATCGACGCGCTGACAGCCGAGTTCTTCGGAGCCTTCGACAACCGGGGCGGCAAGGCCGCCGACGTCGCCCGGATCCGTCGGCTCATGCTCCCCGGCGGTGTGATCGTCGTGACCGGACCGCAGTACGCGGCGTACACCGTGGAGGAGTTCATCGAGCCCCGCGAGCGGCTGCTCGCCGACGGCCGTCTGGTCGAGTTCTCCGAGTGGGAGATCTCGGAACGGACCGACATCGTCGGCGACATCGCGTGCCGGTTCGGCGAGTACGGCAAGGCCGGGGTCCTGGACGGCGAGCCCTTCGAGGGCGGCGGCACGAAGACCATGCAGTTCGTCCGCACCCCGGAGGGCTGGCGCATCGCGGCCTTCTCCTGGTACGACCGGCCCTGACCCGGGCCGGTCAGCCGAGGACCGGCGTGGTCCGGGACGAGGTGATCCGCCAGGTGTTCCCCTCCTTCACCAGTGCGTGCGTGACACCAGTACGTGCGTGAGCCGACCCGACGAGGCGCGCAAGGGGGCCACCGACTCGCCGTCGGCCCCCGGCTGCCGCCGGTCGGAGACGTGCTTGATGCTGGCGACGATCGCCACGTCGTCCCGGACGAAGCGGATGTTCTCCTCCTCCAGCGTGGTGACCACGTCGGCCAGCGGCGACGCCAGGGCCTGCCGCATCGCCCCGGCCAGCGTGTCCCGGCCCGCGACACGGCGCCCGCCGAAGTTCACGACCGTACTGTCGGCCGTGAACAGCGGTATGAACCGCTCCACGTCGTCCTCGAACTCGCCCGCGTCCGCTACTACTTGACGGATGGCGGCGACATCGGCGGCTGTTGGCGTGTCGGTACGCATGGCGGCTCTCCCGTGCAGGTGAGGTAGGGGCGTCCCGGGGCGGATCTCCTGCCCCACGCCCTCGAACATCAAGGGGACTTGAGGTCAAGCGAGGGAGAGGCCGCGACGGGACGCCCCTACCCCCGGTTCGCGTCGTAGCCCCAGCGGGCCCGGCCGTCCCTGCCCATGAAGCACTTCGCGGGACGGCCGTCGAGCGTGGCCGCGAGGGCGCCCACCGGGGCGCAGGAGCGGCCGAAGCCGACCGCGGGGCGGCCGCCGCCTGTGGCGGGGCGGGAGCGGGTGGGAGTCGGCGTCGGCGCAGGCGTGGCCTTGCGTGCGGGCCGGGGCTTGGGCTTGGGCTTGGAGCCAGGCGTTCGCGTGGACGTCGCCTCGGCGGGCGCGGTGACCGTCACCGTCACGGTGGGCGCGACGGCCGGGCGGGTCAGGTCGCCGCCCGTCACCGCGTCGCCGATCGCAAGCACCGAGAGGAGCCCGGAGCCCGAGGCGACGCACCCCAGGGTCAGCTTCTGCCTGCCGTTCATGGGCGGGCCGCCGGTGAGGCCCGGGAGCCGGGGCGGGCCGGGAGGTGCGCTCATCGGCGTACCAGCCGCAGCCCCACCGCGTCCTGCTGCGCCACATCGCTGTCCGTCACGACGTGCAGGGGCACGAACACCACCATCCAGTAGAGGCCGAACAGCCAGCGGCCGGTCAGCGGGAGGAGGCGGGGGCGCCCCGCGTCCGAGGTGCGGACCACGCGCAGGCCCGTCAGCAGCTTGCCCACGCTCGCCCTGGTCAGGCGGGTGAGCAGGGTGTGGTTCAGGAGGGAGAAGCCGAGTGCCGCGCCCAGCGCCGCGGCCCACGTGGCCGGGGACTGCACGCGGACCTCGACCACTCCGTCGGCGACCGTGACGCCGACCGCCGCCGCGGCGGCCAGACCGCACAGGAGGGCGACGGCCGCGTCGACGGCGGACGCCGTGAGCCTGCGGGGCGGGGTGGCCGTCCGGAGCGGTCGGGGCGCCGCCGCGCTCGGCTGCCGGGCAGTGGTTCGGGAGGACTGGGGGATCACGGCGCCTCAGCGTAGTCAGGCCGCTCCGGGGCCCTGCGCGCGGGAGGCCGCGGCCTCAGTGCGTCGCCACCGGCTCGGGTTCGGCACCGGCCGAACCGTCCTTCGTACCCAGGTGGTTGAAGACCAGGTTGAGGGCCACGGCGAGGATGCAGCCCGTCGAGATCCCGGAGCCGAGGACGATCTGCGCCCAGTCGGGGAACGCGCCGTAGAAGCCGTCCGAGAGGGCGGGCGCGAGGCCCGCGCCCAGCGTGACGACCACGATCAGGGCGTTGTCGCCGCGGTGCAGGTCCGCCTGGAGCAGCGTCTGGATGCCGCTGACCGCGATGGAGCCGAAGAGGAAGAGGCTGACGGCGGCCAGGACCGGCATGGGGACGACGGAGATGAGTGCCGCCGCGGCCGGGCTGAGGCCGATGAGGACGAGGATGGCGCCGCTCAGCGCGACGACGAAGCGGCTGCGCACCTTGGAGATCACGACCAGGCCGATGTTCTGGGCGAACGCGCTGGCGTGGAAGGCGTTGAAGAGCGGGCTGAGCGCGGAGCCGAGGGCGTCGGCGCGCAGGCCGCGGGCGATGGTCTTCTCGTCGACGTCCTTCTCGACGATCTTCCCGAGCGCGATCATGTCGGCGGTCGACTCGGTGAGGATCACCAGCATCACGACGCACATCGAGATGATGGCGGGGATGTTGAACTCCGGGGCGCCGAAGTGCAGCGGGGACGGGATGCCGACGGGGTCCGCGCCGTCCAGCTCGGAGAAGTCCGCGAGACCCATCGGTATGGCGAGCAGCGTGCCGAGGACCATCGCGATGAGCATGCTGATCTGCTTGAGGAAGCCGCGCGTGAAGCGCTGCAGCAGGAGCATCGCGAGGATCGTGGCGCCCGCGAGCCCGACGCTCTTCGGCTCCGGTGTGCCGGTCGCCGAGTCGTCGACGATCCAGTCGTACGCGACGGGGATGAGCGAGACCCCGATGAGGGTGATGACGGAGCCCGTGACGACGGGCGGGAAGAAGCGGACGAGGCGTGAGAAGTACGAACTGACCAGGAATCCGAAGAGGCTGGAGACGATGATCGCGCCGAAGACGACGGGCATGCCCGCCTCGACGCCGCCCTGCGTCGAGATGATCGTCAGCATCACGCCGACGCCCGCGAACGAGACGCCGTTGACGAACGGCAGCCGTGAGCCGATGAAGTTGCCGATGCCGAGGGTCTGGAGCAGCGTGGCGATGCCCGCCATGAGAAGGCTGCCGCCCATGAGCACGGCCGTGTCGCCCGGGGACATCTTCGCCGCGACGGCCACGACGAGCGGGACGGAGACCGCGCCCGCGTACATGGAGGCGACGTGCTGGAGGCTGGCGACGAGCATGCGGCCCGGCGGCAGGATCTCGTCGACCGGATGGACCTCGGGGGCACCTGCCGCGGCACGGGCGGACTTCGGGTGAGAACTCATGGGTGGCGCTTCTTCCGTCGCGTGACGCCGGAAATCGGCCTCGTTCCGTGGGAGTTCATGAGACGCGGAACGGGACGGACACATCCGACTGGAAAGTAACTTCCGCCATACGGTCGGCGGCGCCACGACGTTACGTCAGTGCACCCCGACAGCGGAAGACCCTGCGGACAACGAGGACTGCACGCGGGACTGCCCTTCGGTGCCTGGTCCCGCGAGACGCTGCATGGGCAGAGTGGGTGTCTCTGTACCTGAGGAGCCCCGTTGCGCGACCACGACCACGCCCGAACGCACGACGCCGCGAAGACGCGGAACGCGGCCCGCAGACCGGCGGCCCCCGCCGACGCCCCGCTCCAGCGGCTCCTCGCCCTGCAGGGTTCGGCGGGCAACGCGGCCGTCGTCCAGATGCTCCGCAGGAACGGGCAGCCCGCGGGCCAGGAGCAGCACCAGCACGGCGCAGGCTGCGGCCACGGGCAGAACGAACAGCCCGTGGTGCAGCGTGCGGGCGGCCAGGACCCGATGGCCATGGAGATCGACCAGCTGGACTTCTCCGACGCCGAGGAGCTCTCGGACGGGGGCACCGACTCGGAGGCCGACGAGTGGGACTTCCCGTCGTTCTCGGCCGAGCGCGACAAGTACCCGCGTGCCACCACGCCGACTCCCCAGGCCGCGGCGGGTTTCGGGGACAGCACCTACGGCATCGACCCCGGCAAGGTGAAGTCGATGCGCGAGGACAGGAAGCAGGGGCGCGACGTGCCGCCGCTGCGCTACCGCAAGGACAACGAGCCCCTGTACCGCTGGGACGGCAGGACGCCCGACCAGATCATGGGCAAGGGGTTCAAGCCCTGGAACGAGAAGCTGCCTGCCAGCCTGCGGCACTATCAGAAGCTCCTGCAGAGGACCGGGTTCGTCAGCACCACCCGCTCCCCGGGCGGGTACGTGCCCGACTGGGCGCGGCAGCCGGACGGGAGCGGCTGGCGGTACGTGATCCACGCGCCCGGCGGCATCGACCTGGTGGACACGCTGGGGACCACGTCCTTCGCCCAGCAGCAGGAAGTCATCTTCTGGAAGGGCATCCAGGCGGGTTACGTCGTCCGTGCCGAGCTGTGCGACGCGGGCGGCAACGTCATCAAGGTCGTCAAGAGCGGCGGCGACGACGCGATGGACATCGACTGAGCGCTGCGTCGGCCGAGCACTGCCGGGAAAAGAGCGTTCCCTCGCGCGGGACCTGACCGCGCGAGGGAACGGCGTGGTCGAGCCGTGAGCCGTAACCGGGCCCTCAGTGCGCCACCGCCTCGCTCTGGCCCTTGCCCTGACCCGGCACGCGCGTCTCGGCGATCTCGCCGCCCGGCTCCATCGGTGCCGTCACGTCGTCCTCGTCGCGGCCCTTGCCGATGTGGTTGAAGACCAGATTCAGCAGCACGGCCGCCACACAGCCGGTCGAGATGCCCGAGTCGAGGATGATCTTCGCGGTCTCCGGGAACGCGTGGTAGAACTCCGGCGCCGCGATCGGGATGAGGCCGACGGCGAGCGAGACGGCCACGATCAGCACGTTGTTGTCCTTCTCCAGGTTCGCCTTGACCAGCGTCTGGATGCCGCTCGCCGCGACCGAGCCGAAGAGGACGACACCGGCGCCGCCGAGCACCGGGCGCGGCACGACGGCGATGAGCGAGGCGGCCATCGGGCACAGGCCCATCAGGACGAGGAACCCGCCGCCGACGGCGACCACGTAGCGGCTGCGGATCTTCGTCATCGCGACCAGGCCGATGTTCTGCGCGAAGGCGCTGCACATGAAGCCGTTGAAGAGCGGGCTGACGGCGGAGCCGAGGGTGTCGGCGCGCAGACCCGCGGCGATGGTCTTCTCGTCGGCGGGACGGCCCACGATCTCGCCGAGGGCGAGCATGTCGGCGGTGGACTCGGTCATCGAGACGACCATGACGACACAGAGCGAGACGATCGCGGCCGCCGCGAACTGCGGTGCGCCGAAGTGGAACGGCGTCGGGAAGCCCACGATGTCCGCGTCACCGACCGGACCGAAGTCCGTGACGCCGAACGGGATCGCGATGAGCGTGCCGAGCACGAGGCCGAGCAGGACCGCGATCTGCTTCACAAAACCGGTGGTGAAGCGACGCAGCAGCAGGACGATGACGAGCGTGATGCCGGCGAGGCCCAGGTTCTTCATCGAGCCGTAGTCGTCGGCGCCGGGGACGGGCCCCTGCGCCCAGCCGAAGGCGACCGGCATCAGCGAGATGCCGATGAGGGTGATGACCGTGCCGGTCACGACCGGCGGGAAGAAGCGGATCATCTTCGAGAAGAACGGGGCGGCGATGAAGCCGAGTACGCCCGCCACGATCACCGCGCCGAAGATGAGGGGCAGCGCGTCGTCCTTGTTGTCGGTCGACTCGACGACCGCGAGCATCGGCGCGACACCGGCGAAGGTGACGCCGTTGACGAACGGCAGCCGGGCGCCGATCTTCCAGAACCCGAGGGTCTGCAGGAAGGTGGCTAGGCCCGCCGTAAAGAGGCAGGCGCCGGTGAGGAAGGTGAGGTCCTTGGCCGAGAGGCCGATGGCTGCGCCGACGATGAGCGGCGGCGCGACGACGCCCGCGTACATGGCCGCCACGTGCTGGAGGCCGGTCGTCGCCATCTTCAGGGCGGGGAGCTTCTCGTCGACGGGGTGTATCGCTCCGTCGACGCCTATGGACCCGTCGCCATCTGGGTCCTGGGCGGCACCTGGGCCGGTGCCTGGGGTGGTGCCTTGCTTGGTGAACCTGGGCTGAGTGGCCACTGTGGCTCCTCCGGTTGTTTTCCGGTCCCGGCGGGGCCGCCGGCACTTTTCGCTTCTGGGAGGTGATGCATGGTGCAAGGACTTGCTCGGTATGCAGTTGTGGGAAATGCGCCCAGGTAGTGCTGACCGCCCCGGGAACGCGAAGCTTTGGGCCGCGTTCCGGGGCGGCACTTGAGCAGCCCGCTCGGCTGCTCAAGTCCGGTCAAGGGCCGTCCCCCTCGACCGGAGTTCTCGGGTTCAGCTCTCGGCGGCGATGCGCGCGAGGCGCTGGGCCTGCTCCCGGGTGGAGCGGGCGATGGCGTCCTCGTCGGCGTGCAGCAGGGTGCCGTTCTCGACGACCGGCTTGCCGTTGACGAGGGAGAGCGTGACCGGCGCGGCCGCACCGAAGACGATGGCCGTCACCGGGTCGGCGATCGAGGAGTGTCCGATGCCGTCGATCTTCCAGAGCACCAGGTCGGCGAGCTTGCCCGCCTCGAGGGAGCCGATCTGCGTGGCGCGGCCGAGGACCTGCGCGCCGCCGTACGTGCCGAGGCGCAGGGCCTGACGGGCGTTCAGGGCGGCTTCCCGGTGGGCGCCGAGGCGGTTGATCAGCAGGGCGTTGCGCAGCTCGGTGTGGAGCTCGCCGGACTCGTTGGACGCGGTGCCGTCGACGCCGAGGCCGACGGGGACGCCCGCCTTGAGCATGTCGGGGACGCGGGCGATACCGGCCGCGAGCCGCGCGTTGGAGGACGGGCAGTGCGCGACGCCGGTGCCGGTGCGGGCGAAGGCGGCGATGTCGGAGTCGTTCATGTGGACGCAGTGCGCCATCCACACGTCCTCGCCGAGCCAGCCGGTGGACTCGAAGTAGTCGGTCGGGCCCATGCCGAACAGCTCGTGGCAGAACTTCTCCTCCTCGACCGTCTCGCTGCCGTGCGTGTGCAGGCGTACTCCGAGGCGGCGCGCCAACTCGGCTCCCTGCTTCATGAGTTCGGTGGAGACGGAGAAGGGCGAGCAGGGCGCGACGGCGACCTGCGTCATCGCGTCGAAGGACGCGTCATGGTGCTTCTTGACGGTCTCCTCGGTGGCGGCGAGCGCGCCGTCGAGGGTCTCGACGGCGAAGTCCGGCGGCAGGCCGCCGTCCTTCTCGCTGCGGTCCATGGAGCCGCGGGCCAGGGTGAAGCGGACGCCCATCTCGGAGGCGGCACGGATGATGGAACCGGAGAGGTCGCCAGAGCCCTGCGGGAAGACGTAGTGGTGGTCCATGGCGGTGGTGACACCGCCACGGGCCATCATCCCGAGCGAGCCCTGCGCGGCCGCGTACGTCATCTGCTCGTCGATGCGCGCCCACGTCGGGTACAGCGCCACCAGCCAGTTGAACAGGTTGTGGTCGGTGGCCAGGCCCCGGGTGATCCACTGGTAGAAGTGGTGGTGCGTGTTGACCAGGCCGGGGGTGACGAGGTGGCCGGTGGCGTCGACACGGCGTACGACGTTCTCCAGGCCCTCGGGGGCCTGGCCGGCGCCGATCGACTCGATCTTGTTGCCCGCGACGACGACGTGGCCGGACGCGTACTCGGTGTCCTGGGCGTCGACCGTCGCGATGGCGGCGTTCTCGATGACGATGCGCTCTACGGCGCCGTTGGGGTTTGCCGAGGTTGCCATGGTGCTTCCTTACTGTGTGTGGCAATGGGGGTCCCCCTGCTCATCAAGAGCTTGGGGGAGGGCACGGCATGACCCTAGGAAGATTTGAGTGCCGCGGCGGTGGAGCCACGGGTGCCGAGATGGTGGAAGAAGAGGTTGAGCGTGACCGCGACGAGCGCACCGGCGCTGATGCCGGAGCCGAGCACGGTCTGCGCCCAGGCGGGGAAGTCCGCGTAGAAGGTGGGCGCGGCGAGCGGGATGATGCCCGCCCCGAGCGCGACGGCCACCAGGATGATGTTGGAGCTGTCGTCGAGGCCCGCCTCGGAGAGCGTACGGATGCCGCTGACCGCGATGGAGCCGAAGAGGACGATGCCCGCACCGCCGAGGACCGGCATGGGGACCACGTTCACCACGGCGCCGAGCACCGGGAAGGCACCGAGCACGATGAGCGCGCCGCCCGCGACCGCGACGACGTAGCGGCTGCGTACGCGGGTCAGCGAGACCACGCCGACGTTCTGGGCGAAGGCGGAGGTGGGGAAGCCGCCGAAGACGGGGCCGACCAGGGTGGCGATGCCGTCGGTGCGCAGGCCGCGGGTGATGGTCTTCCCGTCGGTCTTGCGCTCGCAGATCTCGCCGAGGGCCAGCATCCCGGCCGCCGACTCGGTCATCAGGACCAGCATCACGATGCAGAGCGAGAGGATCGCGGCGGGCTGGAAGACGGGGGCACCGGAGGCGAACGGCGTGGGCAGGGCGGCCAGCGGGGCCGTCTGCACCGAGGTGAAGTCGGCCATGCCGAACGGGATCGCGGCGAGCGTTCCGATGAACATGCCTGCCAGCAGGGCGACTTGCTTGAGGAAGCCGCGTCCGAAGCGCTGGAAGAGCAGGATCACGACGAGCGTGAAGGCGGCGAGCGCGAGGAACCTCATGTCGCCGAAGTTCGGGTCGGTGTCGTCGCCGCCCTGCGCCCACTTCACGGGCACGGGCATCAGCGTGACGCCGATGAGCGTGATGACGACGCCGGTGACCAGCGGCGGGAAGAAGCGGAGCAGCTTGCCGAAGAAGGGTCCGACGGCGAGGCAGAAGACGCCCGCGACCATCACCGCGCCGTAGATCGCGGGGAGTTGGTCGCCCTTGGCGTTGGTCTCGGCGATGGCGAGGATGGGCGCGATGCCCGCCGAGGAGGCGGCGTTCACGAACGGCAGGCGGTTGCCGACGAAGCCCTTGACGCCGAGGGTCTGCAGGATGGTGGCGAGACCGGCGATCAGCAGCCCGGCGGCGATGAGCCGGGTCTGGGCCACGGTGTCCAGGCCACAGGCCTGGCCGATGATGAGCGGAGGGGTGACCACGCCCGCATACATGGCGGCGATGTGCTGGAGCGCGGCGGGGACGAGCCGCGAGGGGTGGAGCTTCTCATCCACCGGATGACAGGCGGCAGTTGACTCGCTGTCAGCTATGTCCGATGGGGTGGAACATGGACCTTCTGCTGGGTCCTTAGCAGGCTGTGCCATTGCGGATGTTCCCTCCGGTGTGGCGCGCCCCCGCTTGACGTAGGCGGGGCGGGGGCGCGCATCCCGCGTCAGAGGTTGGTCATGTCGACCGGGATCTTCGGCTCGACGCCGTCCCGCAGAATCGTGGCCTCGATCAGGCCGTAGGGGCGGTCGGCGGCGTAGTAGACGGCTCCGTCCTTGGCGGCGTTGTCGAGGCCGAAGGGCGAGAGGTCCTGACGGAAGTGGTGCTTGTTGGGCGCGGAGAAGCGGATCTCGTCGATCTCGCTGCGGTTGTTGATGACCCGCGAGCCCATTTGGTACAGCGTCTGCTGCAGGGAGAGGGAGTAGGTCTCCACGAAGGCGTGCAGGATGTGCTTCTTCGCCTGCTCGTACGACCGCTCCCAACTCGGCATGCGCTGCTCGTCGTTGGTCCAGTTGTGCCGCCACCAGGTGGACAGGGAGGTGGCGAGGATGCGGTCGTAGTCCTCTTGGAGGGTCGTGTACTTGTCCTTGATGTAGCCCCAGAACTCGGAGTTCGTGGAGTTCATCACGGTCAGGTCCTTCAGACCCGAGAGGACCTCGAAGTTCTCGCCGTCGTACGTGATCTGGGCGAGCCGCGTCTCCTGGCCCTTGCGGACGAAGGAGTGCTTGACCTCGTCGGCGCCGATGAACTTGGAGTTGGTGTCGGAGCCGCCGATGCGCTCCCAGGAGTACTCCTCGATCCGGATCCGCGCGCGGTGGATCGAGGGCTGGCTGTCCACGAAGTGCCGGGCGAGGTGGATGCCGTACTGCTCGGCGGACTCGATGCCGTATTCCTTGGCGAACGCGAAGCAGGTGTTCTTCGTCGTGTCCGTCGGCAGGCAGTTGGCGTTCGAGCCGTTGTAGTGGACGTCGTCCAGGTCGCCGGAGAGGGCGACGGAGACGTTCAGGTCCTTGATGTGGTGGGTGTCGCCGTCCCGCGTGATCTTTACGACCCGGTTCTCAGCCTTGCCGTACTGGTTCTGTCCCAGAATGGTGGGCATGTCTGCTAGCTCCCTCGGTAAACGGAGTAGCCGAACGGGTTGAGCAGCAGCGGTACGTGGTAGTGCTCGCCCGGCTCGACGGCGAACGTGATCGCCACCTCCGGGAAGAACGCTCCGGTCGCACCGCTGTCCCGATTCGCGGGGGCGTCCTGCTGCGCCTCGGCTTGCTGGTTGTTCTTGGTCAGGAAGTACGCCTCGGTCTCGAAGTCGAGACGTACGTGGGTGGTGCCTTCCGGCAGGGCCGGCAGGTCCTTGCAGCGGCCGTCCGCGTCGGTGGCGCTGCCGCCGAGTGCCTTCCACTCCTCCCCTGCTCCACTGCGGGCGGACAGGGAGATGGCGACGCCCTCGGCGGGGCGCCCGACGCTGGTGTCCAGAATGTGGGTGGACACCGAAGCCGTGTTCTCTGCGGGTTCCGTGCTCATGCGTCGCTTCCTTCTTCTACGAGGCGGGTCAGCCGAATGCGGTTGATCTTGCCCAGTTCGCTGCGGACGATCTCCCGCTCCGCCTCCGCCCCGTTCTCGATCCGGATCTTGAGCTGGCCGAGCATGAACTCGGCGGTCGCTCCGGTCGCGCAGATCAGGAAGACGTGACCGAACTTCTCCTGGTAGGCCAGGTTCAGTTCGAGCAGTTCGGCCTTGAGCTCCTCGGAGGCCCCGGCCATCCCGCGCTGTTCGCGGGCGGAGGTCGGGTCCCCCGGCTTCGGGCGGCCGATCGGCGGGTGCCCCGCCATCGCCTCGGCCAGATCCTCGGCGGTGAGCTCGGCCATGGCGGCGTCGCTGGCGGCGAAGAGGGCTTCGACGGTGGCGTAGGGGCGCTGGGCAAGCAGCTTGCTTCCCCAGGCCGAAGAGGCGCAGGCCTCGTGGAGGACGGCGGTGGCCGCGGCCTCCTCCAAGGCGTTGAACCGGGTGAGACCCGGTGTCGTACTCGAAGTCACGGGGAGCCTCCGTGGCCTTGTGCTGGACGGGCTGCGGAACAGCTAAGACCTTCAACAACACCGCGTCAACAGTTTGTTGAAATAACTTGAACAAAGAAGCCGCCACCCGGCGATACGGGTGACGGCTCAGCCGCTCAGAGTGACGGCGGGGCGGGCGCCGGGAGGGGCGGACGCCGGTCGGGTTCATTCACCCTTGGCGGCGTTCTCCCTGTTCAGGTAGTTGTACACGGTGAAGCGGGAGACTCCTAGGGCGCCCGCCACAGTCTCCACGCCGTGCCGGACGGAGAAGGCGCCGCGCGCCTCCAGTATCCGTACGACCTCCTGTTTGGCCTTGCGGTCCAGCTCCGACAGGGGCCGCCCCTGCTTCCGCTCCAGGGCGAGCAGGATGTGGTCCAGGGAGTCGGCGAGCTGCGGCAGCCGCACGGCCACCACGTCCACGCCCTCCCAGGCGAGCACCACGTCGTCGGTCCCCGCCTGGTCGGGCGGCATCATCTCGCCGCCCATGGCGTCCACCAGCGGCTTCACAGCGGTGACGAAGGGGTCGTCCCCGAAGCTGGTCACTTATCCGCCTCCCCCGGACCGGCTGCCGCTCCCGGCTCGCCGATCACGTTGACCTGGAGCGAGACGCGGGTCGCGCCCGCCCCCAGGGACCGGCGCAGCATCGCATCGACGGCAGTAAGCACCGCGTCGACGTCGCCCTCGGCCGTATTGCCGAACGGACCTACGTCCACGGCGTCCAGCGGGGCCCCCTGAATGACCTCACGAGCCACCAGCGCATGCGGCGGGGCCTCGTCGAGATCGAAGGGTTCGGTCGTGAACTCCACTCTCAATCGCACGCTCAACAACCTAATGCCGCCGCCGGAATTTTCGGCAGCCCCCTCTTGACAGCTTCCGCAGATCGGAGGCAGTCTTCCACCAGACAGAAATGAACTTCCGCAATACGGAAGGAGCGCGGAAGCCCCATGGGATACTCCGACCAGCGCTTCAATGTGAACCTGTCGATCCTCTTCACCGAGCTCCCGCTCCTGGAGCGCCCCGCGGCCGCCGCGAAGGCGGGCTTCGGCGCGGTCGAGCTGTGGTGGCCCTGGGTCGACGCCCCCACCCCCGAGCAGTCCGAGCTCGACGCCCTGAAGCAGGCGATCGAGGACGCGGGCGTCCGCCTGGTGGGCCTGAACTTCTACGCGGGACAGCTGCCCGGACCGGACCGCGGCGCCCTGTCGATCCCCGGTGAGGAGAGCGCGAAGTTCCGCGCGAACCTCGCGGTGGCGGCGGACTTCGCGAAGTCGCTCGGCTGCACGGCGCTGAACGCGCTGTACGGCAACCGCGTGGACGGCGTCGACCCGGCCGCCCAGGACGAACTCGCCCTGGAGAACCTGGTGCTCGCCGCCCGCGAGGCGGACCGCGTCGGCGCGATCCTGCTGATCGAGGCGCTGAACAAGCCGGAGTCGCCGCTCTGCCCGATCGTGAGCGCCCCCAAGGCGATCGAGATCGTGGACAAGGTGAACGCGGCCACCGGCCTCGGCAACGCGAAGTTCCTCATGGACCTGTACCACCTGTCCATGAACGGCGAGGACCTGCCGTCGGTCATCGAGCAGTACGCGGCCAAGACCGGCCACGTGCAGATCGCGGACAACCCCGGCCGCGGCGCCCCCGACACCGGCTCGCTTCCCCTCGAAGGCCTTCTCGACCAGCTCAAGAAGGCGGGTTACGAGGGCTGGGTCGGCCTGGAGTACAAGCCGGGCGACGCGCCGAGCGCCGACGCCTTCGGCTGGCTGCCCGCCGAGGCCCGCGCCGCGCGCTGAGCGCTCCCCTCATCGACGCGCTCCCTCATCGACGTACGACCGCTTGAGAGCAGTAGGAGAGACACCCTCATGAGCAACCTTCCCAAGATCGCGTGGATCGGCCTCGGCATCATGGGCTCGCCCATGTCCGAGAACCTGATCAAGGCGGGTTACTCCGTCACCGGCTTCACCCTTGAGCAGGACAAGCTGGACCGCCTGGCCGCGGCCGGCGGCACGGTCGCCAAGTCCATCGCCGAGGCCGTCAAGGACGCCGACGTCGTCGTGACGATGGTGCCCGCCTCCCCGCAGGTCGAGGCCATCGCGTACGGTCCTGACGGCATCCTGGAGAACGTGAGGTCCGGCGCGCTGATCGTCGACATGTCGTCGATCACCCCGCAGACCTCCGTGGACCTGGCCAAGGCCGCCAAGGAGAAGGGCCTGCGCGTTCTGGACGCCCCCGTCTCCGGTGGCGAGGCCGGCGCGATCGAGGCCGTGCTCTCCATCATGGTCGGCGGCGAGCAGGCCGACTTCGACGAGGCCAAGCCGCTCCTCGAGGCCCTGGGCAAGACCATCGTGCTGTGTGGTCCGCACGGCTCGGGCCAGACCGTGAAGGCCGCCAACCAGCTCATCGTCGCCGTGAACATCCAGGCGTGCGCCGAGGCCGTGGTCTTCCTGGAGAAGTCCGGTGTGGACCTGCAGGCCGCGCTCGACGTCCTGAACGGGGGGCTTGCGGGCTCGACCGTGCTGACCCGCAAGAAGGACAACTTCCTGAACCGGGACTTCAAGCCCGGCTTCCGGATCGACCTGCACCACAAGGACATGGGCATCGTCACCGACGCCGCCCGCAACGTCGGTGCGGCCCTGCCCGTCGGCGCGGTCGTCGCCCAGCTCGTCGCCTCGCTGCGCACGCAGGGTGACGGCGGCCTCGACCACTCCGCCCTGCTGCGCTCCGTCGAGCGCCTCTCGGGCGCCGAGCTCTAAGCCGCACCGGCGGCGAGAGCTCCTCTCGAACTTCCGGGCCGTGGCGGCGCTGACACCTGTCCTGTCGCGCCCAGGCGTCGCCGCGGCCCGGAACTCCATCATCAACTTCAACAAACTGTTGACGTAGCAGTTCAGGGGTCCTTACGCTCCGAACACCTCAGCAGTCACAGCACGGAAGGTCACGATGTCGAAGCGCGTGCTTACGACCGAGTCCGGCGCCCCCGTCGCCGACAATCAGAACTCCGCCACCGCCGGCGTCGGTGGCCCGATCCTCCTCCAGGACCAGCACCTGCTGGAGAAGCTCGCCCGCTTCAACCGTGAGCGCATCCCGGAGCGTGTCGTGCACGCCCGCGGCTCCGGTGCGTACGGCTACTTCGAGGTGACGGACGACGTCACCGGCTTCACCCACGCCGACTTCCTCAGCGAGCTCGGCAAGCGCACCGAGGTCTTCCTGCGCTTCTCGACCGTGGCGGACAACCTCGGTGGCGCGGACGCGGTCCGTGACCCCCGCGGCTTCGCGCTGAAGTTCTACACCGAAGAGGGCAACTACGACCTCGTCGGCAACAACACGCCGGTCTTCTTCATCAAGGACCCCATCAAGTTCCCCGACTTCATCCACTCCCAGAAGCGCGACCCCTTCACGGGCAAGCAGGAGGCGGACAACGTCTGGGACTTCTGGGCGCACGCCCCCGAGGCGACGCACCAGATCACCTGGCTCATGGGCGACCGCGGCATCCCCGCCTCGTACCGCCACATGAACGGCTACGGCTCGCACACCTACCAGTGGACGAACGCGAAGGGCGAGGCCTTCTTCGTCAAGTACCACTTCAAGACGAACCAGGGCATCCGCAGCCTCTCCGCCGAGCAGGGCGCCGAGCTCGCGGGCAAGGACCCGAACTCGCACCAGACGGACCTGCTGCAGGCCATCGAGCGCGGCGTGAACCCGTCCTGGACGCTGCACGTGCAGATCATGCCCGCGGCGGAGGCGGCCGACTACCGCTTCAACCCGTTCGACCTCACCAAGGTGTGGCCGCACAAGGACTACCCGCTGCAGCGCGTCGGCCGTCTGGTCCTGGACCGCAACCCCGACAACGTCTTCGCCGAGGTCGAGCAGGCCGCCTTCTCCCCGAACAACTTCGTTCCGGGCATCGGCCCCTCCCCCGACAAGATGCTGCAGGGCCGCCTGTTCGCCTACGCGGACGCGCACCGCTACCGCCTGGGCGTCAACCACACCCAGCTCGCGGTGAACTCCCCCAAGGCGACCAAGGCCGACAACTACGGCCGCGACGGCCTGATGGCGTCCAACGCGTACGGCCGCGACCGCAAGAACTACGAGCCCAACTCGTACGACGGTCCCGCCGAGACCGGCAAGGCGCTCTCCGCCCCGCTCGCCGTCAACGGCCACACGGGCACGCACGAGGCCCCGGCCCACACCAAGGACGACGACTTCTTCCAGGCGGGCGAGCTGTACCGCCTGATGTCGGAGGACGAGAAGTCCCGTCTGGTGGCGAACATCGCCGGCGGCCTGTCGCAGGTCTCCCGCGACGACGTCATCGAGAAGAACCTCGCCCACTTCCACGCCGCCGACGCCGACTACGGCAAGCGCGTCGAGGAGGCCGTCCGCGCCCTGCGCGAGGACTGAGCGAGCAGGGTAACTCCCAGGCTGCGTCGGTGAATTGACGGGAGGTCGATTCACCGACGCTGAGCCCGCACCGTCGTCACGGACCCGGATGAGGGGTGGTACGTGACACACGCGGGCAGGCACGGTCCGCGGCGGCTCTGCGAGCCAGTGCGGTGGTAATGGACCGACGGACTCCTTCTCGACCTGAGGGAAGGAACCCCCCGGCCCGTCGCACCCGCCGCGGTCCCAGCCGACGCCCCCTCGCCGGGGCCCCACAGACTCCGTCCGGCAGCGCGTATGCATGTTCCGCCAGTCGCGCGCCGTCGGACGGCAACAACTTCACAACTCACAGGCCAGAGCGCCGAGTACGGACGGTCCCGTGCTCGGCGCTCTTCTGCGGTTCCTTTCCGAACACTTCGTGTGACCATAAGAGGCATGTCCGAGCTGGTGCGGATACCGCTGGAGGACGGGGAGTTCCTGGTCGCCGAGATGGACCGGTCCGACATTCCCGGAGAGTCCGTCGTCCTCGCCTCCCCCGAACCGGGACGGGCCGTCGCCCAGGCCACCCGCACGCTCGAATCGGCCGTGCTGAGCCTGCGCCCCGCGCTCACCGCGCTGACGGAGACGGTCAAGTCCCTCGCTCCCGACGCCGTGACCGTCGAGTTCGGCGTCAAACTCGGCGGCGAGACCGGGGTGATCCTTGCCAAGGGGAGCGCCGAGGTGCACTTCACCGTGACGGTGCAGTGGAACCCGCGCCCCCGGACCGGGGCATCGGACGGTGTCTGATGGACCCGCCGTCCGGTGCCGCGATCGTCCGGTTCCGCACCGTGCGGGACGGCGACGTGGTGGGGCACGGTGTGCTCGTGGACGACGAGCACGTCGTCACCTGCGCCCATGTCGTCAACGTCGCTCTGGGACGGCCGCAGCGCAGTGAACTCAGCGCCCTGGGCGAGGTGTTGCGGATAGAGTTCCCGCTCCTCGCCCAGCTCACCGCCCTCCCGCCGGAGCGGCGTGCCCGGGTGGACGCCTGGGCCCCGCCCGGTGGCGCCTTCGACGGCGTGGACGTGGCCGGTCTGACGCTGGTGGGCGAGCAGCGGCCGGTCGGCGCGATCCCTGTGCCGCTGAGCGACGAGCCCGCGGCCGCCGGAGACGTGCTGATGTTCGGCCCGGTCGAGGGCCGTCCCGGGGGCTGGGTCTCCGCGAGTCTGCGGCCGATCGTCAAGCAGTACCGCCAGCAGATCGACCAGCGGGCCCAGGGCTCCCATGCCGCGCAGCCCGGCTACAGCGGCACCCCCATCGTGGACACGCACGCGGGTCAGGTGCTCGGCATCCTGGTGGCGACCCCGGTCGGCCGGGGCGACGTCGGCGTGTACGCGGTGCCCGTGCCCGGCCTGGTGGCGGCCTGGCCCGAGGTGTTCGCCCCGATGCCACCCTCTCCGTACAAGGGGCTCGCGGCCTTCGGCCCCGACGACGGCCACCTCTTCTTCGGACGTGCGCGGATGACGCGCGAGCTGGCCGCCGCCGTGGACGCCAGGGGGCTCGTGCCGGTCGTCGGCGCCTCCGGGGTCGGCAAGTCGTCGCTGGTGCACGCCGGTCTCATCCCGTGGCTGACGGCCTCGGCCACCCCGTGGACGTTCGTGTCGGTCAGACCGCGTCCGGATCTGGAGTCCGCGCTCTCGGCGGGCTTCGCCCGGCGCCTGGTCGGGACGCGCCCGGTCCCGGTGGCCGACCTTGAGGCGTGGCAGGAGCGAATCCGGTCCGGCGGGGTGGCGGGGGCGGCGCGGCTGCTCCTCGGGGCCACGGGTGCGGAGCGACTGCTCCTGGTCATCGACCAGTTCGAGGAGGCCGTCGACGGATCTCCGTCGTGCGCCGGGCTCACCGCCCAGCTCGGCGAGCTGGCCGAGCAGTCCGCCTCGCCTCTCGTCGCCGTGCTGACCCTGCGGGAGGACACGTTCGGCCGACTCTTCGTGCAGCAGCGGGAGTTCGGCGAGCTGCTTCGCCGCACGGCGGTGGCGCTGCGCGGCATGGACGAGAACGAGCTGCGGGCCGCCATCGTCGAGCCCGCAGAGCTGCAGGGGCTGACCGTGCACGAACCGCTGGTGCGGGAGCTGGCCGGGTCCGTGGCGGGCCACCCCGGCGCGCTGCCGCTCCTGGAGTTCACGCTCGACCGCATGTGGGGAACGCTGCGGCGCGGCCAGGGCGTGCTGTCCTTCGAGGCGTATGAGGAGATCGGCAGGCTGGACGGGGCGTTGGCCGAGTGGGCGGACGGGGCACTGGCGGCGCTGTCCCAGGATGAGCGTCCGGTGGTGCGCAGGCTGTTCCTCCATCACCTGATCGCACAGGACCGGTCGGACGTACGCCGCGTCGCCCTGCGCTCGGAGTTGGTGCCCGCCGAGTGGGCGATCGCCGTACGCCTGGCCAACGAACGGCTGCTGACCATCAGTCGGAGCGAGGACGGCGAGGAGACCGTCGAGGTCGTCCACGAGGCCCTGCTGCGGTCCTGGTCCACGCTCACCTCCTGGCTGGAGAAGGAGCAACCCTTCCGCCACTGGCGGCAGTTGCTCGCCTACGCCATGCGGGACCGGGGCGCGGGCGAGGAGCGGAGCGCTGTGCTGACCGGACCGCTGCTCGCCGACTCCGAGCGCTGGCTCGCCGAGCGCCCCACGGATGTCAATGTCGAGGAACGACGCTTCATCACCGAGAGCAGGGAGAGGCAGGACCGGGAGGAGCGCCAGTACCGCACGCTGTTCCAGGAGTCCCTGTCACGCACCCTGAGCGTCGCGGCGCAGGGCGCGCAGGACACCCGGCTCGCCCTGCTGTTCGCGGTGGAAGCGCTGGAGCGCTGCGCGGGGCCTGAGGCGGATGCCCTCGTCCGCTCGTGCCTGCGCGGCGCGGGGGCGAGCGAGATGGAAGTGGTGCGGGAGCCCGCCGAGGGCGACGCGGTGCACCGCATCGGCAACCGGCTCAGGCTGCGGCAGTGGGTGCACGGACCCGACACGCCGGAGGATCGTTGGATGTTGGGCGGCGGAGAGACTTTCGTGGTCATCGACCGCGACGGGCGCGCCGCGGTGCGCTGGGCGCTGTCGGAGGGCCGCGACGAGATCGAACTGCCGGGTCCCGCGGTGCTCGCCGCGTGCACCGACGACACGGACGCCCTGTGCCTGGGGACGGAGCACGGCGAACTTTTCATGTATCAAGTCACCAGCCGGGCCGAGGAGATGTGGCGCATCCGACTTCCGGCGCCCGCGACGTGCGTGGCCGTCGACGGTCCGGGCAGCCGCCTCGCGGTGGCCTGCGACGACGGGGTGGTCCGGGTGCTCTCGGCACAGCAGGGCGGCAGCGAGGTGTTCGCCCTGCCCTCGCCCGGCTACGTGACCGACCTCGACTTCTCGCCGGACTGCCTGGACCTCGCCTCGGCCGTCGCGGGGCGGTCCGCCCGGAGCGCCGACGGCGAGCAGAACGGCGAGATCACGCTCTGGGACCTGAGGTCGGGGGAACGGCGCTCTGTCCCGGGGGGCCGCCTCGGAACCATCGCCTTCACCCAAGACGGTCACCATCTGGTGACTGGTCCGTGGCGGCAGGACGGCGTCCTGGTCCACGGGCGGCTACCGCTCGGCACGGACTCGCTCACACGGTGGGCCAGGCAGGTCGCAGGGCCGAGTCTCACCGACGAGGAGTGGATGGAGCACATCGGGGCGCTGCCGGACGACCGGTAGCCGGCCCATGCCGCTCAGGCGGGCCGCCGGAACACCTGGAGGGTATGGTCGACCAGCGTGATGCGGTCGCCGGCCTGCACCTTCGGCCACGCCTGGGGCGGCACTCCGGCCTCGTGCGCCGTGTCGACCACGATCTGCCACTGGCGGCCGTGGTTGACCGGCACCACGAACTCCAGTGGCTGCGGCGAGGCGTTGAACATCAGCAGGAACGAGTCGTCACAGATCCACTCCCCGCGCGCCCCCGGTTCCGAGATAGCGTTGCCGTTCAGGAACACGGTCAGCGCGCGCGCCTGCGAGGCGTCCCAGTCGCGCTCCGTCATCTCGTCGCCCTCCGGGGTGAACCAGGCGATGTCGGAGAGCTCGTCATGGGTGCCATGGACGGGCCGGCCGTGGAAGAACCGGCGCCTGCGGAAGACCGGATGGTCGCGCCGCAGCATCGCCATCGCGCGCGTGAAGGCCAGTATCGAACTCTCGCCGCCTGGCCACCGCACCCACGCCACGTCGTTGTCCTGGCAGTACGCGTTGTTGTTGCCGTGCTGGGTGCGGCCGAACTCGTCGCCGTGCGACAGCAGGGGGACGCCCTGTGAAAGGATCAGGGTGGCCAGGAAGTTCCGCTGTTGGCGGGCGCGCAGGGCAAGCACTCCCGGATCGTCGGTCTCCCCTTCCGCTCCGCAGTTCCAGGAGCGCTCGTCGTGCCAGCCGCCCTTATTGTCCTCGCCGTTCGCTTCGTTGTGCTTCTCGTCGTACGACACGAGGTCGCGCAGGGTGAAACCGGCGTGGGACGTCACGTAGTTCACCGATGCGAGAGGGCGGCGGCCGTCCGCGGCATAGAGGTCGGCCGAGCCAGTCAGCCGGTCCCTCAGTTCGGTCAGGGGCACGTCCGCGCCCCGCCACAGATCGCGCACCGTGTCGCGGTACATGTCGTTCCACTCGGCCCACAGCGGCGGGAAGTTGCCCACCTGATAGCCGCCCTCGCCGACGTCCCACGGCTCCGCGATCAGCTTCACCTGGCTCACCACCGGGTCCTGCTGCACGAGGTCGAAGAAGGACGACAGGCGGTCCACCTCGTGGAACTGCCGTGCCAGCGTGGCTGCTTGGTCGAACCGGAAGCCGTCGACGCGCATCTCGGACACCCAGTAGCGCAGTGAGTCCAGGATCATCTGGAGGACGTGCGGGGATCGCATGAGGAGGGCGTTCCCCTCCCCGGTCGTGGCGACGTAGTAGCGGCAGTCGTCCGCGAGGCGGTAGTAGGACGCGTTGTCGATGCCCCGGAAGCAGAGGGTGGGTCCCAGGTGGTTGCCCTCGGCCGTGTGGTTGTAGACGACGTCCAGGATCACCTCGATGCCCGCTTCGTGCAGCGCCTTCACGGCCTGCTTGAACTCAAGGACCTGCTCGCCCCGGTCGCCCCAGGAGGCGTACGCGTTGTGCGGGGCGAAGAAGCCGATGGTGTTGTAGCCCCAGTAGTTGTTGAGGCCCATGTCCACCAGGCGGTGGTCGTTCACGAACTGGTGGACCGGCATCAACTCCAGTGCGGTCACGCCGAGTTCGGTGAGGTGCTCGATGATCGCCGGATGCCCGAGCGCCGCGTACGAGCCGCGCAGATCGTCCGGAAGGTCCGGGTGCAGCATCGTCAGGCCCTTCACATGGGCCTCGTAGATCACGGTCTCCTCATACGGGGTGCGCGGCGGTCGGTCGTCGCCCCAGTCGAAGTGCGGGTTGACCACCACCGACGTCATCACGTACGGCGCCGAGTCCAGGTCGTCCCTGCGATAGCGGGAGAATCCCACCTGGTAGCCGTAGAGTGCGCAGTCCCACCTCAGGGCGCCGTCGACCGCCTTCGCATAGGGGTCGAGCAGCAGCTTCGCGGAGTTGCAGTACTGCCCCCGGAAGGGATCCCAGGCTCCGTGCACCCGGAAGCCGTACCGCTGGCCCGGCATGATGCCGGGCAGATACGCGTGCCGTACGAAGGCATCGGACTCGCGCAGCTCGACGGCCGTCTCCGAGCCGTCGTCGTGCAGCAGACACAGCTCCACGCGCTCCGCAGCCTCGGAGAAGACCGCGAAATTCGTACCGGCACCGTCGTACGTGGCGCCTAAGGGGTACGCCTGCCCAGGCCAGACCTGCATCCGCTCCCCCTTCGGCTCCCGCCCCGCCGCAGCGAGGCTCAGCACCTGAAACCAAGGCTAGGGCGGATGACGCCCCTCGCACCCTCGCGGGACGTGGGGGCGAGGCATGCCGAAGGGGCGGTCCACCCCTCTCTGGTGGACCGCCCCCATCAGCTGTCAGTACCGCGTCAGACCTTCAGCGGGCGGATCGCGGTGGGCGCGTGGCCCGGCTCCGTGGCGATCTCCTCGAACTCCTTGACCGCGCTGATGTCGGCCGTGGGGCTCATGGAGATGTTCGTGATGCGCTCCAGGATCGCCTCGACGACGACCGGCACCTGGTGCTCCTGCGCGAGCTTCTTGGCCTGCTCCAGGGCCTGGCCCAGCTCGTTCGGGTCGGTCACGCGGATCGCCTTGCAACCGAGGCCCTCGGCGACCTTGACGTGGTCGACGCCGTAGACGCCGAGCTCCGGGGAGTTCTGGTTCTCAAACTCCAGGTTGACCTGGAAGTTGATGTCCAGGCCGATCTGCGCCTGCCGGATCAGACCCAGGTAGGCGTTGTTCACCAGCACGTGGACGTACGGGATGCGGTGCTGCGCGCCGACCGCCAGCTCCTCGATCATGAACTGGAAGTCGTAGTCACCGGAGAGGGCGACGACCTGGGTGTCCGGGTCGGCCTTCGCGACGCCGAGCGCGGCCGGGATGGTCCAGCCGAGCGGGCCCGCCTGGCCGCAGTTGATCCAGTGGCGCGGCTTGTAGACGTGCAGCATCTGGGCGCCGGCGATCTGCGAGAGGCCGATCGTGGTGACGTAGCGCGTGTCCTTGCCGAACGCCTTGTTCATCTCCTCGTAGACGCGCTGCGGCTTCATGGGGATGTCGTCGAAGTGCGTGCGGCGCTGCAGGGTCTCCTTGCGCTCCAGGTGGGAGGCGACCCACGCCGAGCGGTCGGGCAGCTTGCCCGCGGCCTTCAGCTCCTTCGCGACCTGGACGAACAGCTCCAGGGCCGCCTTGGCGTCCGACGCGATGCCGTAGTCCGGGGCGAAGATCTTGCCCAGCTGCGTCGGCTCGATGTCGACGTGCACGAACGTGCGGTCCTTGGTGTACACGTCGAGGTTGTAGCCGGTGTGGCGGTTGGCCCAGCGGTTGCCGATGCCGAGGACGAAGTCCGACTCCAGGAACGTCGCGTTGCCGTAGCGGTGGCCGGTCTGCTGGCCGACCATGCCCGCGTTCAGGTCGTGGTCGTCGGGGATGGCGCCCCAGCCCATCAGGGTCGGCACGACCGGCGTGTCGGTGATCTCGGCGAACTCGACCAGCAGGTCGGACGCGTCGGCGTTGATGATGCCGCCGCCCGCGATGATCAGCGGCCGCTCGGACTCGAGCAGGAAGCCGATCGCCTTCTCGATCTGGGCGCGGGTCGCGGTCGGCTTGTAGACCGGCAGCGGCTCGTACGTGTCCGGGTCGAACTCGATCTCGGTCTGCTGGACGTCGATCGGCAGGTCGATGAGGACCGGGCCGGGACGGCCCGAGCGCATCAGGTGGAACGCCTGCTGGAAGATGCCGGGGACCTGCGCGGCCTCCAGGACGGTGACGGCCATCTTCGTGACCGGCTTGGCGATCGTCGCGATGTCGACGGCCTGGAAGTCCTCCTTGTGGAGCAGGTGCGTCGGCGCCTGGCCCGTGATGCAGAGGATCGGGATCGAGTCGCCGGTCGCGGAGTACAGACCAGTGATCATGTCGGTGCCCGCCGGGCCCGACGTGCCGATGCAGACACCGATGTTGCCCGGGTTGGTCCGGGTGTAGCCCTCGGCCATGTGCGAGGCGCCCTCGACGTGGCGGGCGAGGGTGTGGTCGATGCCACCGCCCTCCTTGAGCGCCTTGTAGAAGGGGTTGATCGCGGCGCCCGGCACACCGAACGCGTTGACGACACCTTCGCGCTTGAGGATCTCAACTGCCGCGCGGGCAGCGGTCATACGAGCCATGGGGTTCTCCTGCTTCGACAGCTTCGACAGCTCTTCGGCTGCCGGATTCGGCTGGCGGATCCGGCTCCCGTCGCGCCCCGCGGTGAGCTTCCATTTCCGCATTGTGGAAAGTTAGTTCTGCTATATGGAAGCAATGTAAGCGGGTGCGCCGGACAGCGTCAAGAGAGATCGGCGGAACGGCTCTCCCGGAACCGGCTCCGGGGCCTCGCCCGCGGCCCCGGACCGGGCGTTGCCCCAACTGGCAGCCGCCGGGCATCGCTTGGGTGGAGGATGGGGAGAGACCCATGGTGGTGACGGGGGCGGTGGCGGAGAGTGGCGACGGAGAGTGGCGTGCCGATGGTCCCGACAGTGCCGATACGGTGCCCGGAGTGCGGACGCGAACATCTGTACGCTCCACCGTCCTATCCCTGCGCGTGCGGCGCCCCCGTGGCCCCGCCGGTGGCCCGGGGCGCGGCGGTGGAGCCGGTCGTCGACCGGACCTGGGCGGAGGAGTGGGTCCCGGTGTGCTGCGGGGCCTGCGGCCGCGAGGGTCACTGGCCGCAGCCGGAGCTGGACTGCGTGTGCGGGGCGGTGCTGCGCATCCCGGTCGCGGTGTCGGCGGACGGAGCGGCGGACGAGGCGTCCACGGACGGAGCTGCGCAGGCCGGGGATCCCGGTCAGCCCGGGGATCCCGGTAATGAGGGGCCACCCGGCGACGACGAGGCCGCGCCCGCCCTCCCCTCACA
>NZ_LIPN01000427.1 GCF_001418325.1 Streptomyces atriruber
TGCCGGGCGAGATCTCCGTCGCCGGCATCAACGACCTCGGGGTGGCGCGCCACGTCGGCCTCACGACGGTGAGCCTGCCGCTGTACGAGATGGGCGCCATGGCGGCCCGCCGCATCGTCGACGCCCCGCCCGGCCCCGACGCCGCCCCCGGGTCGACCACCACGCTCAGCCATCGACTCGTCCCCCGGGAGACGACGGCCCGGCGCGCACGGACGCGCTGACGAACTCGTTTCCGTGTGCGCCTCCGGAGGGGGGCCGGGGTGGACTAGCGGCCGACCTTGCGCTTGTTCCAGACGTCGAACCCGACCGCGGCCAGCAGCACGAGCCCCTTGATGACCTGCTGGTAGTCGGTGCCGATGTTGACCAGGGACATGCCCTGGTTCAGCACGCCGAGGACCAGGCCGCCGATCACGGCGCCCATCACCGTGCCCACGCCGCCGCTCATCGAAGCACCGCCGATGAACGAGGCGGCGATCGCCTCCAGCTCGAAGTTCAGGCCCGCCTGCGGGGTGCCCGCGTTCAGCCGCGCCGCGTAGACGCAGCCCGCGAGGGCCGCCAGCACGCCCATGTTGACGAAGATCAGGAAGGTGACGCGCTTGTCCTTGACCCCGGACAGCTTCGCCGCCGCCTTGTTGCCGCCGAGCGCGTACACGTGCCGCCCGATGACCGCGTTGCGCATCACATAGCCGAGGCCGATCAGCAGGCCGCACATGATCAGCAGCACCACGGGCACGCCGCGGAAGCTGGCGAGGGTCAGCGTGAAGGCGACGACGGCCGCGGTCGTCGCCACCAGCTTCGCCACCCACAGGCTCGTCGGCGTGACGTCCAGGTCGTACGCCAGCTGCTGCTTGCGGCTGCGCCACTCGCGGAGGACCAGGAACGCGACCGTCACGAGGCCGATGACCAGGGTCGGGTTGTGGTACTGCGTGTAGGGGCCCATCTCCGGGATGAAGCCCTTGGCGATGTTCTGGAAACCGTCGGGGAACGGCGAGAGCGACTGGCCCTCCAGGACGATCTGGGTGAGACCGCGGAAGAGCAGCATGCCGGCCAGCGTCACGATGAACGACGGGATGCCGACGTACGCGATGAAGAAGCCCTGCCACGCGCCCGCGACCGCGCCGATCAGCAGCGAGAGGACGAGCGCGAGCACCCACGGCATGTCGTGCTTGACCATCATCACCGCCGACATCGCGCCGACGAAGGCCACCAGGGAACCGACGGACAGGTCGATGTGGCCCGCGATGATGACGATCATCATGCCGATGGCCAGGATGAGGATGTAGCCGTTCTGCTGGATCAGGTTGGAGACGTTGCTCGGCAGCAGGAGGACGCCGTCCGACCAGATCTGGAAGAGGACGACGATGAACGCCAGGGCGATGAGCATGCCGTACTGGCGCATGTTGGAGCGCACGCTCCGCAGCAGCAGCTCGCCGACGGACTGCCGGGAGGAGGGCGCGGACGCGGTGTCGCGCGGGGGCTTGGTCGTGGTCGTCATGGCGGAGGCCTCAGCTTCTGTTCTGGGTCATGTGGCGCATCAGGAGTTCCTGGGTGGCGTCCGCGCGGTCGACCTCACCGGTCAGCCGGCCCTCGGCCATCGTGTAGATCCGGTCGCACATCCCGAGCAGCTCGGGCAGTTCGGAGGAGATGAACAGCACCGCCTTGCCCGCGGCGGCGAGCCGGTCGATGACGGTGTAGATCTCGTACTTCGCGCCGACGTCGATGCCGCGCGTCGGCTCGTCGAGGATCAGCACCTCGGGGTCGGCGTGGATCCACTTGCTGAGCACGACCTTCTGCTGGTTGCCGCCGGAGAGCCGTCCCACCTGCTCGAAGACCGTGGGCGCCTTGATGTTCATGGACTTCCGGTAGCGCTCGGCGACGGAGCGTTCGCGGTGCCCGTCGACGAAGCCGTCCCTGCGCCGCATGCCGGGCAGCGAGGCCAGGGAGATGTTGCGGTTGATGTTGTCGATGAGGTTGAGGCCGTACTGCTTGCGGTCCTCGGTGACGTAGGCGATGCCGGCCTCGACCGCGGCGGGCACCGTCTTCGTCGCCACCTCGCGGCCGCCCACCGACACCGTGCCGGTGACGTACTGCCCGTAGGAGCGCCCGAAGACCGACATCGCGAGCTCCGTGCGGCCCGCGCCCATCAGGCCCGCGATGCCGACGATCTCGCCGCGCCGCACGGTCAGCGACACGTCGTCGACGACCTTGCGCTGGTGGTCGATCGGATGCCGCACCGTCCAGTTCGCGACGGAGAGGGCGAGCGAGCCCGCGTCCTCGCCCTCGTAGGGCGTGCGGTCCGGGAAGCGGTGGTCGAGGTCGCGGCCGACCATGCCGCGGATGATGCGGTCCTCCGACAACCGCGGCTCCGCGTCCGAACTCTCACGGACCGTCAGGGTCTCGATGGTCCGCCCGTCGCGGAGGATCGTCACCGAGTCGGTGATGGCCCGGATCTCGTTCAGCTTGTGGGAGATGATGATGCTGGCGATGCCCTGCTCGCGCAGTTCCACGATGAGGTCGAGGAGCTTCGCGCTGTCCTCGTCGTTGAGCGCGGCGGTCGGCTCGTCCAGGATCAGCAGCTTCACCTCCTTGGACAGCGCCTTGGCGATCTCCACCAGCTGCTGCTTGCCCACGCCGATGTCGGCGACCGGAGTCTGCGGCTTCTCGTGCAGGCCCACCCGTGCCAGCAGCGCGCTCGCCCTGCGCAGGGTGCCGTGCCAGTCGATGAAGCCCCGGCTGCCCTGTTCGTTGCCGAGGAAGATGTTCTCGGCGATGGACAGGTAGGGGACGAGCGCCAGCTCCTGGTGGATGATGACGATGCCGTGGCGCTCGCCCGCGCGGATGTCCTTGAAGGCCACCCGCTCGCCCTCGAAGTGGATCTCGCCGTCGTAACTGCCGTGCTCGTGAACGCCGCTGAGGACCTTCATCAGCGTCGACTTGCCCGCGCCGTTCTCGCCGCAGATCGCGTGGATCTCCCCGGCGCGCACGGTCAGATTCACGTCGGAGAGCGCCTTGACGCCGGGGAACGTCTTGGTGATGCCGCGCATCTCGAGGACGGGCCGCCTCACTTGAGCTGCCCCGCCGTGAAGTACCCCTCGTCCACGAGGAGGTGCGTGTTCTTCTTGTCGATGCTGACCGGGTCGAGGAGGTAGGAGGGCACGATCTTCTTGCCGTTGTGGTACCCCGTGGTGTCGTTGACCTTCGGCTTCCTGTCGTGCAGGACGGCGTCGCCCATCGCCACCGTCTGCGCGGCCAGCTTGCGGGTGTCCTTGAACACCGTCTGCGTCTGCTCGCCCCTGATGATGGACTTCACCGACGCTAGCTCCGCGTCCTGACCGGTGATCACCGGCAGCGGTCGGCTCTTGGAGCCGTACCCCGCGCTCTTCAGCGCCGAGATGATGCCGAGCGAGATCCCGTCGTACGGCGAGAGGACCGCGTCGACCTTCTGCGTGCCGTAGTTCTTGCTGATCAGGTCGTCCATGCGCTTCTGCGCGGTGCCGCCGTCCCAGCGCAGCGTGGTGGCCTGGTTCATCTTCGTCTGCCGGCTGCGGACGGTGAGCCGGCCGCTCTTGAAGTACGGCTGCAGCACCTTCATGGCGCCGCTCCAGAAGTACTTGGTGTTGTTGTCGTCCGGCGACCCCGCGAACAGCTCGATGTTGTACGTGTCGCCCGAGGTGTCGTCCGGCTTGCCGAGCTTCAGCTTCTCGACGATGTACTGCGCCTCCAGGCGGCCGACGCGCTCGTTGTCGAACGACGCGTAGTAGTCGACGTTCTCCGTGCCGAGGATGAGCCGGTCGTACGAGATCACGGGGATGCCCGCGTCGTGCGCGCGCCCCAGGACGTCGGTCAGCGCGGAGCCGTCGATGGCGGCGACCACCAGCAGGCTGCGCCCCTTGGTGATCATGTTCTCCAGCTGGGCGATCTGGTTCTCGACCTTGTCGTCGCCGTACTGCAGATCGGTCCGGTAACCGGCCTTCTGGAACTGCTTCGCCATGTTCTCGCCGTCGGCTATCCACCGCTCGGAGGACTTGGTCGGCATCGCGAGGCCGATGGTGGCGCCCTTTCCGGTGTCCGGCTTGTAGCGGCTGCCGCCCTTGGCCTCCTGGCCGCAGGCGGTGAGCGAGCCGAGCAGGACGGCGGTGGCCACCGCGGCGGTGAGGCGCGTGCGGATGGGCATGGGTCAGCTCCTTTCCGGGAAGCGGTTCAGGTCGCCGGGCAGACGCGAGCCGAGCGGCGACATCCCGGCGTCGGCGCCGTGCCGGGCCAGGAGGTCCAGGGCGAGCCGGCCGCGGCGCACCCGCTCGCGGGCGGTGTCGAGGGTGACGTCGCGCAGCTGGGCGCCGTAGGGATAGATCCCGGGCGCCTTCGCGAGCCCGAACTTCAGGTACAGGGGCGCGCCGCGCCGGATCAGCTCGGCGATCTCGTACATGCGGACGTAGCCGCCGAGGTCGTCAGGAGCCTCGACGTACAGGTCCATCGGGGCGCCCGACACCCGGCGGATCTCGGTGAGATGAGCGGGCGTCAGATCGCTCGGCACGTTCAGCGAGTCCGCGCCGAGCCGCTCGTACACCGCGTAGGCGGCCGGGTTGACCGGGCCGATCAGCGCGGACACCTTCAGCGTCGTGTCGGCCGGGATGAGCCCGGCGGTCCTGGCCCGGTGCAGCGTCCACAGCACGCCCTCGTCGGCGACGAGCAGGCACGTGACGCCCAGCTCCGTGGCCCGCACGGCGTCCTCGACGCAGCCGGCGACCGCGTCGTGGCCCCGGGCGCGCAGCCCGGCGCCGTGCGAGTCGGTGCGCACGGAGGCGCCGGTGTCCCAGGTGCCGCGCGGCCCGGTGAACAGGCAGAGCTCGATGTCGCGCTCGGCGGCGCCGCCCACCATGTCGGTGATCTCGGCGTCGGACAGCATCCAGACGCCGCTGCCCTGACTGATGCGGTGGATCGGCACGTCGAGCCGCGCGGATTCCTTGAGCACGACGCCGAGCGCCTCGGGCCCCTCGACCGAGGGAATCTCGACCCGCCAGGTGCCGCCGTCCGGAAAGGCGTGCGGGGAGGCGTCGGCGGGATCGGGGGAGGGG
>NZ_LIPN01000428.1 GCF_001418325.1 Streptomyces atriruber
GGCACTCACTGGAACTGCCCCGATCGCGACAGGCCCGGGGCCCCGGCCCGCCCACCGGCCGGGGCTCCCCCCGGCTCCCGCCACCCGCAACTCCCCAGTCCGGCACCGGAACTGACCCCGTCACGGGCCGCCCCGGCCGGTGCCCCGGGTGTGCGTCAGGTCAGGGGGGTTCCGCAGCGGGCGCAGAAGCGGGCCTCGCGGTCGGCGGCCAGGCGGCCGCACTGCGGGCAGACCCGGTCCAGCAGGCAGACCGGCTCGCCCGCGCCGGGGGCGGCCGGGGCGGGGCGGCGGTGGGCCGTGGTGTAGGTCAGGCCCCGTGCTCCGGCCCGCAGGGTGTGCGCGGTGCGGGCGGGCAGCCAGGCCAGGGCGCCGGGGGCGAGCGCCCACCGCGCCCCGGGCAGGCGCAGTTCGCCGCTGCCGGCCAGCACGGTGAGCAGCACGCCGTGCCCGGTCTCGGCCGGTTCGCCCAGGTCCGCGCCGGGAGCCAGCCGTACGACGGCGGCGTCCAGGTCGCGGGCGGCGCCGCCCAGCGCCCACACCAGGGCGACCGGTCCGCGTCCCGGGGCGCCGGTCTGTTCGGGGTCCAGGAAGACCGCCCCGGCGGTCGGCTCGGTCATGGGCATGCGCCTTCCTTCTTTCCCGTCACACGCGTCACACGCTGCGGTCCCGCTCCGTGTCCCGCTCCCCTGCCGGGGAGCCCTCCACAGGGTGCGGCAGCCGCGGCGTCACCTGCCCGACCCGCCGCTGTCACCGCAGCGTTGCGGGGGGCGGGTGGGTACAAAGCGGATCCAAGTGAATCTCGAGCTGGCCCTGGTGAACTACCGCTGGCACCGCACGGCTTGACGCGGCCGCGCTCGTCGTCACGCACGCGGCTGCCCCCGGCGGATGCCCCCATTTCACTCACGCACATAGGAGGGCACCATGGTCACCCGACGCCGTCTGCTCGGCACAGGACTCGCCGCCGCGGGCGTAGGGCTCACCGGGGCGTCATTCACCCCTCTGCTCGGTGTGGACCGCGCCAAGGCCAGCCCGGCCGCGGCGACCGCGATACCCGAGCTGTTCGCCGTACCCATGCCCCAGATGCCGGTGCTCAGACCCACCTTGCGCACCGCGACCACCGACCACTACGACGTCGCCATGCGCCGGGTCCGCAAGGAGATCCTGCCGGGCATCCAGACCGACCTGCTCACCTACAACGGGAACTTCCCCGGCGCGACCATCAAGGCCCGCAGCGGCCGCACCGTGATCGTGCGCCACCGCAACGAGCTGGACGTGCCCACCTCCTCGCACCTGCACGGCGCCTCGGTCACCCAGGCCAACGACGGTGACCCGATGGACACCCTCGCCCCGGGCGGCGACCGTCTTTACACCTATCCCAACAAGCAGCCGCACGCCTCCCTCTGGTACCACGACCACGCCCACCACATGGAGTCGGAGAACGTCTACCGCGGGCTGCACGGCAGTTACCTGCTCACCGACAGCATCGAGGACAAGCTGCCGCTGCCCAAGGGCGAGTACGACGTGGTGGTCGCGATCCGCGACGCGCACTTCGATGCGGCCGGGCAGCTCGTGTACGTCATGGACGACCAGCAGCGCTCCACGCTGCTGGTGAACGGAGCGCCCTACCCCTATTTCCAGGTCGCCGCCCGCAAGTACCGGCTGCGCCTGGCGAACATGTCCAACCAGCGCTTCCTGGGGCTGCGGCTGGCGGACGGCAGCGAGATCGTCCAGATCGGCTCGGACGGCGGTCTGCTGCCCCGCCCGCACACCACCGACTCGATCACCCTCTCGCCGGGCGAGCGCGCCGACGTCGTCGTCGACTTCTCCCGCTACAAGGTGGGCGACAAGGTGGTGCTGGAGAACACCATCATCTTCGCCGGCTCGGCCGAGCAGGTCGGCCAGGTGATGCGCTTCGACGTGGTGCGCACGGCCGCGGACACCAGCTCGGTGCCCGCGGTGCTGCGTTCCCTGCCGGCGCTGCCCACGCCGACCAACGAGCGCACCATCGTGATGAAGATGGACGAGGGCGTCGAGCACCCCAAGGGGTACATGGACGGGAAGATGTACGACCCCGCGCGGGTCGACTCCAGCATCCGCTTCGGTGCCAGCGAGGTGTGGACGGTCACCAACGCCAACCCCCGGGTGCCGCACAACTTCCATATGCACCTGGTGCAGTTCCGGGTCCTGGAGCGGGGCGGGAAGCCGCCGCTGCCCGGCGAGTCGGGCCTGAAGGACACCGTGATCGTCGCGCCGGGCGAGACGGTCAAGCTCCAGGCGACCTTCGACAGCTACCGGGGCACGTACGTGTACCACTGCCACATGCTGGACCACTCGGCCATGGGCATGATGGCGACCATGAAGATCAGCTGAACCGGGGCCGCCCGCGGTCGGACCGGCCGCGGGCGGCCACCCGCTCCCCCCCCCGGGCGCGGGGGAGGCTAGGCGAACTGGCCGACCCGGTAGTGCCCGGCGGGCTGCTGGGCCAGGATGTTGAGCCGGTTGAAGGCGTTGATCAGGGCGATGGTGGACAGCAGGGCGGCGAGCTGGTCCTCGTCGTAGTGGCGGGCGGCGTTCGCCCACGCCTCGTCGCTGACGCCGCCGGCCGCGTCGGCCACCCGGGTGCCCTGCTCGGCCAGCTCCAGCGCGGCGCGCTCGGCCTCGGTGAAGACCGTCGCCTCCCGCCACGCGGCGACCAGGTTGAGGCGCACCGCGCTCTCCCCGGCGTGCGCGGCCTCCTTGGTGTGCATGTCGATGCAGAAGCCGCAGCCGTTGATCTGGCTGGCGCGCAGCCTGACCAGTTCCTGCGTCGAGGCCGGCAGCTCCGAGTCCGCGGCCGCCTTGCCCGCCGCGGCCAGGTACTTCAGGAACTTGGCCGAGACGGGGTTGTCGAAGAGGTTCAAGCGAGCGTCCATGGTGGGCTCCTCTGCCGTGCTGGTGCGTACACAGCTGAGACCAGATGGCCCCCGCGGATGTGACAGCCACCCCGGTGACCTGCCCGTTTCCCCGCACCTGCGGTGCGGGGCGGGGGTCAGCCGGTGGTCCAGGGGCGGAGCTTCTCGGGGTTGCGGACCGCCCACAGGTGCTTGATCCGGTCGCCGGCGAAGTCGAAGGCCAGCACCGAGACGGTGACGCCGTCCTGCTGGACGACCAGGCCGGGCTCGCCGTTGACGGTGCGCTCCAGGATCGTCATGGCGGGCGCCTTGGCGGTGATGGTGACCAGGTAGCGGGCGATCTGCTCGCTGCCGCCGGTGGGGGGCGCGGCGTTGACCAGGCCGCCGCCGTCGGCCAGCCCGGTGGCGTCGGGGTCCAGGAGGCTGATGAGGGCGCCGATGTCCTTGGCCTCCCAGGCCTGCTTGAAGTCGCGGACCAGGTCGGCGCGGCGGGCCGTGGCGGCGGCGGGCGGCTGCTGGGCGCTGCGGATGCGGCGCCGGGCCGAGGAGGCCAGCTGGCGGCAGGCCGCCGGGCTGCGGCCGACGCTTTCGGCCACTTCGGCGAAGGAGTAGCGAAAGACGTCGTGGAGGATGAACGCGACGCGCTCGGCCGGGGTCATGGACTCCAGGACGACCAGGAAGGCCATGTTGACCGACTCGTCCAGGGTGATCCGGTCGGCCGGGTCGGCGGTGCCCACCGAGCGGCCGCTGATCCACTCGGAGTGGTCGGGCAGCGGCTCGGGGATCCATTCGCCCACGTACCGCTCGCGCCGGGCCCGGGCGGAGCCCAGCAGGTCCAGGCAGATGCGGCTGGCCACGGTGGTCAGCCAGCCGCCGGGCGAGGCGACGGCCTCGCGCTGCGCGGGCGACATGGCATACCAGCGGGCGTAGGCCTCCTGCACCACGTCCTCGGCGTCGGCCAGGGAGCCCAGGAAGCGGTACGCGAGGTTGATCAGCTGACGCCGCTCGCTCAGGACCGTGCTCAGGCCCGCTTCAAGCTCATCGTCGTCTGGCGCGGTCTGCGTCCTCATCGTCTCGCTTGCTCCCTTGGCCGGAATCTGCCGTCATTGCTACGACGAGACAGCGGGTGGGAATGTGAGGTCGCCCGGCCCCGGCGGGGCGGACCTTCTGGCAGGATTCCAGCACTCTCCTAGCCGTATCAAATAGTCATATGGCATGAGCAAACACAAAGCGATCGTGGAGCGGTACCGCGACGGGGTTCTCAGCGGCGACCCCGAGCAGGTCCTGTCCCTGGTGACCGACGACGTGGTGTGGGAGAGCCTGGGCCAGGTCCGGGTGCAGGGCAAGGACGCGCTGCGCGGCGTGGTGCAGAACAAGGACGGGGTCGCGGCCCAGGGCGTCGTGCAGCGCCCGGAGATCACCGTCGACCGGCTGATCGAGGAGGGCGACACCGTGGTGGCCACCGGGCGGGCGGCGCTGCCGCTGCCGGGCGGCGCCAAGGCGGAGTTCCTCTTCTGCGACGTGTTCACCTTCGTCGGGGACGCGATCAGCCACCTGGAGAGCTACAAGGTCAGTCTGACCCCGCCGCCGCAGGCCCCGCAGGGCTGAGCGCGGCGCGGCCCCGGCTCGGTGCCGGGGCCGCGCGCGGTGGTGGGGGGGCTCAGCCCGCCGTCCAGGGGCGGAGCTTCTCGGGGTTGCGGACCGCCCAGATGTGCTTGATCCGGTCGCCGTCGAAGTCGAAGGCCAGCACCGAGACGGTGACGCCGTCCTGCTGGGCGACCAGGCCGGGCTGGCCGTTGACGGTGCGCTCCAGGATCGTCAGGTCCGGGGCCCGGCCGGCCACGTCGGCGAAGACGTGGGCGATCTGCTCGCCGCCGGTGACCGGGAGCAGCTGGGCGCTGACCAGGCCGCCGCCGTCGGCGATGGTGGTGGCGTCGGGGTCGAGCAGCCCGATGAGGGCCTCGATGTCCTTGGCCTCCCAGGCCTGCTTGAAGTCGCGGACCAGGTCGGCGCGTTGGACGGCGGTGGCGGCGGGCGGCTGCTGGGCGCTGCGGATGCGGCGCCGGGCCGAGGAGGCCAGCTGGCGGCAGGCCGCCGGGCTGCGGCCGACGATGTCGGCGACTTCGGCGAAGGAGTAGTGGAAGACGTCGTGGAGGATGAACGCGACGCGTTCGGCCGGGGTCATCGCGTCGAGCACGACGAGGAAGGCCATGTTGACCGACTCGTCCAGGGTGATGCGGTCGGCCGGGTCGCCGGTGCCGCCCCCGGGCCCGCTGATCCACTCCATGCGGTCGGGCAGCGGCTCGGGGATCCATTCGCCCACGTACCGCTCGCGCCGGGCCCGGGCGGAGCCCAGCAGGTCCAGGCAGATGCGGCTGGCCACGGTGGTCAGCCAGCCGCCGGGCGAGGCGACGGCCTCGCGCTGTTGTTCGGACATCGCGTACCAGCGGGCGTAGGTCTCCTGCACCACGTCCTCGGCGTCGGCCAGGGAGCCGAGGAAGCGGTACGCGAGGTTGATCAGCTGCCGGCGCTCGCTGAGAACGGCCCGCAGACCCGGTTCGAGCCGGCTGTCCTCCGGCTCCAGATGCATGCTCATGGTGTCGCCAACTCCCTTGGCTGCGCCCTGCCTTCACCAGTTCGATCAGGCGTCGCCCTGAACGTGGCGCGCGTCACCTCACATTACAACGGGCTGCGTCGTCGTATGGCTGGAGATCGAATTCCTCCCGGGCCCCATCCCCCGGTTGTCCGGTGCCGGAATCCCCGCTCTCCGCTGCGGCTTCGGGCTCTTCGAAGCCGCGCACCGTCTGCCAAGGAGAATTCCCGTGCATCTGATCTCGATCCGCGGCTCACCAGCCGGGCCGGGCCCCGCCGCACGCGGCGGCCGCCCGGTGGACATGGCCCAGTCCCCGACACGGGGCACCTGCGGCTGACCAGGGCCGTGCGGGCGCCGGTTGGCGGGGGCCGCCGACGGCGCAGCACGGCCGGCGGCGCCCCGCGAACCGGGCCGCGGCGGCCCGGGCCGGTCCCGAATTTTTTTCTCTGCTTTTACCGGCCGACCACGGTCTGCCGATTATCCCCAACAGGGGTGCGGCCGCTGCCCGTTCGGGCGGCCGGCTCCTGGCACCACCTGATAGAGCACGCAAAGAAAAGGAAACAGTTGTGGAACCTGTGAACGTTGCAATCATCTATTACAGCGCGACCGGCAACGTGCACACGTTGGCTCAGGCGGTGGCCGAGGGCGCGGAGAAGGCCGGCGCGCAGGTGCGGCTGCGCCGGGTCGCCGAGACCGCCCCGGAGGCCGCGATCAACTCCAACCCGGCCTGGGTCGAGCACCGGGCGGCCACCGCCGACGTCGAAGAGGCCACCCACGACGACCTGTCCTGGGCGGATGCCGTCCTGTTCGGCACCCCGAGCCGGTTCGGTAACCCGGCCAGCCAGCTGCGGGCGTTCATCGACACCACCGGCCCGCTCTGGTTCGCGGGCAAGATCGCGGGCAAGGTGTTCTCCGCGTTCACCGCGAGCAACACCGCCCACGGCGGCCAGGAGTCGACGATCCTGGCCCTGTCGAACACCTTCTACCACTGGGGCGGCATCATCGTGCCGCCCGGCTACACCGACCCGATCCAGTTCCAGTCCGGCAACCCCTACGGCACCTCGCACGTGGCGACCGAGGGTGCGCCCGGCGAGGTGGCGCTGCAGGCCGCCCGCCACCAGGCGCGCCGTGTGGTGGACACCGCGGCCGCGCTGAAGGCCGGCCGCAACGAGATCTGAGGCCCCCGCTCCCCCGCGGGCCTCTCTCACGTGATGGGGGGCCGCCGACCTGCTGGTCGGCGGCCCCCCACACGTTTGCGCGGGAAAGTTGTGGCTCCTGGGTCAGGAGGGGA
>NZ_LIPN01000429.1 GCF_001418325.1 Streptomyces atriruber
GTCTCGGCGAGGACGCCGAGAGGGTCGACCCGCACGCCCTTCTCGTCCCCGCTCCGGCCCTCCCGGTCCCCCTCGTCGCTCTCCCGATCCTCCTCGTCGCTCTCCCGGTCCCCCTCGTCCTCGTCCTCGGCACGGAGGGCGAGCGAGTGCGCCGCAGGCAGGTCGATGAAGCGCACCGGCACCCCGTTCCGGAGGGCCCACCGGATGGCGACCCATTCCGGCGAGAATCCGGCGAGCGGCCAGAACGCCGAACGGCCCGGCTCGTCCGCCACGTGCGCGAGCAGCGCGACCGGGGGCCGCATCCCCTCGTCCGCGGCGAGCTCCACCAGGGCGTCGGCCTCCGGCGGCCCCTCCACGAGGAGGACGTCGGGCCGCCCCGCCTCCAGCGCGGCCCGCACGGCACGCGCCGAGCCGGGACCGTGGTGCCGCACCCCGAGCAGCAGCGGCTCCTGCGCCCTCGTCATGCGCTCACCTCTCGGCACGCGCGGTAGAAGTCCTTCCAGCCGTCGCGCTCGCGCACGACCGCTTCGAGATACTCCTGCCAGATCACCCGGTCCGCCGCCGGGTCGCGGACGACTGCGCCGAGGATGCCTGCCGCGACGTCGCCGGGACGCAGGACGCCGTCTCCGAAGTGGGCCGCCAGAGCAAGACCGTTGGTGACGACGGAGATCGCCTCGGCCGTGGACAGCGTGCCGCTGGGCGACTTCAGCTTCGTACGCCCGTCCGCCGTGACGCCGTCGCGCAGTTCTCGGAAGACGGTGACGACCCGGCGGATCTCGTCGATGCCCTCGGGGCCCGCGGGCAGGTCGAGGGAGCGGCCGAGCTGGTCGACGCGGCGCGAGACGATGTCGACCTCGGCGTCGGCGCTCTCCGGCAGCGGCAGGACCACGGTGTTGAAGCGGCGACGCAGGGCGCTCGACAGGTCGTTGACGCCGCGGTCGCGGTCGTTGGCCGTGGCGATGAGGTTGAAGCCGCGCACGGCCTGCACCTCCTGCCCCAGCTCCGGGATGGGCAGCGTCTTCTCCGACAGGATCGTGATCAGCGTGTCCTGCACGTCCGCCGGGATGCGGGTCAGTTCCTCGACGCGCGCCGTCATGCCCTCGGCCATCGCCCGCATGACGGGGCTGGGCACGAGCGCGTCGCGGCTCGGGCCGTGGGCGAGCAGCTGGGCGTAGTTCCAGCCGTACCGGATCGCTTCCTCCGGTGTGCCCGCCGTGCCCTGCACGAGCAGCGTCGAGTCACCGCTGACCGCGGCCGCGAGGTGCTCGGACACCCACGTCTTGGCGGTGCCGGGCACGCCGAGCAGGAGCAGGGCGCGGTCGGTGGCGAGGGTGGTGACGGCGACCTCGACGATGCGGCGCGGTCCCACGTACTTCGGCGTGATCACTGTGCCGTCGGGCAGGGTCCCGCCGAGCAGATAGGTGGCGACGGCCCACGGCGAGAGCTTCCAGCGCTGCGGACGCGGCCGGTCGTCCTGAGCGGCCAGCGCGGCCAGTTCGGCGGCGAAGGCGTCCTCGGCGTGCGGCCGGAGCGTCTGCGCACCGTCGGCGGAACCGGAACCGGAACCGGAGCCCGAACCGGAACCGGGCGCGGGCACCGGCGGATTCGCGGTCGCGGACGTCGTCGAGTCGACGGAAACGGTCATGGAGCGATCCCCCTCCAGCTCGTCCGGACGCATCTGGCCCGGAACTGTTCCCACCGTGCACCACGCCACTGACAATCGGCCTTCGCCCTTCTCTGACCTGCGAGAACACCCGGGCCCGAACCGATTGTCAGTGGTGGCACCTACCTTCGAGACATGACTCAGCAGGGGGTGCGCTGGACGGCGGATCAGGTGCTCGCACTGGCTCCTGACGCCCCGTCACGCAAGGCGGGAAGCAAACTCGGCGTCGCCGACCCTTGGTCGGAGGCGGGCAGTTCTGACGAGGGGACGGTGTGGGGGCTGTGCAAGGGCAGTGGCAGCAAGCCGTATCAAACGGTCGTCGACATCGCGGACTCGGCGGGCCCGGCGTACAAGTGCAGTTGCCCGAGCCGCAAGTTCCCGTGCAAGCACGCGCTGGGGCTGCTGCTGGTCTGGGCGGGCGCGGACGGCACCGTGCCGACGGGCGGCGAGCCGCCTGCCTGGGCCGAGGAGTGGCTGGCGACGCGCCGCAAAAGAGCGGAGACCAAGCGGAGTTCGGCCACGGCGCCCACCGCCGCCGCCTCGGCCGACCCTGAGGCGGCGCGCAAGAGGACGGAGAAGCGGGCCGAGCGCATCACCGCGGGGGTGACGGAGCTGGAGCAGCGCCTGTCCGACCTGCTCCGCGGCGGCACGGCATCGGCCGAACAGTCGGGGTACGGCTTGTGGGAGGAGACGGCGGCCCGCATGGTCGACGCGCAGGCCCCCGGACTGGCCGCGAGAGTGCGCGAGTTGGGTGCCATACCGTCCTCGGGATCCGGCTGGCCCGTGCGCCTCCTGGAGGAGTGTGCGCTGCTCCACCTGCTCGACCGGGGCTGGCTCCACCGCGACCGGCTGCCGGCCGGGCTGGCGGCCACGGTCCGTTCCCGGGTCGGCCTGCCGAGCCGTCCGGAGGGCCCGCCGGTGCGGGACCGCTGGCTGGTCCTCGCGCAGTACGACACGGCGGACAGCAGACTCACCACGCGCCGCATATGGCTGTACGGCACGGACTCCGGCCGCACCGCGCTCCTCCTCTCCTACGGGGCAGCGGGCCGTGCGCCCGCGCTCGCCCTGCCGGTGGGCCTGGTGCTCGATGCCGAGGTGACCGGATATCCGGGCGCGGGGCAGCTGCGGGCGGACCTGGGCGAGCAGTTCACGGCGCCGAGACCCACCACACAACGGCCGCCGGGCGTGCGCCCCGCAGAGGCCGCCGCCCGCTACGGCGCGGCGCTCAAGGATGACCCCTGGCTGGAGTCCTGGCCGGTGACGCTCGCCGAGGTGATACCGACCCGGGCACAGGACTCCTGGCAACTGGCTGATCCGAGAGACGGCTCGGCCCTCCCCCTCGCGCCGTCCGCCGTGTCCCGGCCGGGCCTGTGGCGTCTGGTCGCCCTCTCCGGCGGCGCACCGCTGACGGTGTTCGGCGAATGCGGCCACCAGGGCTTCACACCACTGGCGGCCTGGCCGAAGGGCTCGGGGGACAAGGGCCCGGAAGACCAGGTCTCAGGAGAGAAGGACTCAGGAGAGACGGTGTCGCTGTGCTGACGAACGCACCACAGGAAACCACCCCACCCACGGCACATCCCGCTCCGGCCACCGCCCGCCCCTCCTGGGAGGACCTGGTCACGGCGGCCTTGCTGGGCACCGAGCGCCGTGCACTGCCGCCCGCCGTGCACACCCGCGGCATGGAGGCACCGATCGCGCTCCTGGACGCGGCGGCGCTGCAGACGGTCCGCCGCAGGGCAGGGCTGCGCCCGGCCCCGGCCGCCGCACCGCCCGAGCCCGCGGCGCACGACCCCAGGCCACCGGTGCCCCCTGCGGCCCGGCGCAGGCTCGCCACGCTGCTCACCGATCAGCCCGGCACCGGCGGCGGTCGCAGGGGCGCGGCCCCCGACCTGATGGAACTCCTGCCCCAGTGGCTGGCCCTGGCCAACGCGCGGGGGTACGGCGCCCCGCCAGAGCTGCTGCCCGCGCTCCTGAACGCGGCACGCGGCCGCACGGACCTGCGCCCCCAGGCCCTCACCTTCGCGGGCCCCCGGGCCCTGTGGCTGGCCCGCCTGAACCCCGACTGGAAGTTCGCGCTCCGCGCCACCCCGGGAGGCGGCGTGGCGCTCCCGCCCACCGATGACGCCCCGAAGGTCCAACAGCTGTGGGAGGAGGGCCTCTTCGCCGAGCGCGTCGCCCTGCTCACCGCGCTGCGCGCGCACGACGCCCGCGCGGCCCTGGACCTGCTCACGTCCACGTGGTCGACGGAGCGGGCGGAGGACCGCCTGATGTTCCTCGACTCCCTGCGCACCGGCCTGTCCTCCGAGGACGAGCCGTTCCTGGAGCAGGCCCTCACCGACCGCAGTCGCAACGTCCGCTGCACGGCGGCGGAGCTGCTGTCCGCCCTCCCCGACTCGGCCCTGGCCGGCCGGATGTCGACCCGCGCGGCCTCCTGCGTGGCCGTCGACCACACCTCCGACACACCGACCCTCACGGTGGAGGCGCCGCACGAGTGCGACGCGGGCATGGAGCGGGACGGCGTCACCCCGAAGCCCCCCACCGGCCGCGGCGAACGCTCCTGGTGGCTCGGTCAGCTGGTGGAATCGGCCCCGCTCGCCACCTGGCAGCCCCGGCTCGGCAATCGCACACCGACCGAGATCGTGGCGCTCCCGGTGGCCGACGACTGGCGGAGCGAACTGCACGCCGCGTGGTGCCGTGCGGCGGTACGCCAACGGGACGTGGCCTGGTCCAGGGCGCTGCTCGGCACCCCCGCGTCACCCGACGCCGCGGGCCCGGGCGCCGTGTCGCTCGCCGAGCGCGCCAAGCTCCTCGCCTCGCTGCCCGCCGCCGAACGGGCGGACTGGGTGGCCGGTTTCATCGCGGCGCACGGCCTGTCGGAGGCGTTCCAACTGCTCGGCGTCTGCGCGGTCCCCTGGGCCGGGCCGCTGGGCGGCGCGGTGGTGGACTCCCTGAACATCGCCCGGGACGCGGGCAGTTACCCCTGGAGCTTCAGCGGTGTGATGGGCCTCGCGGAGCGCTGCCTCGACCCGTCGGAGGCGGTCCGTCTGGACGCGCTCACCGCGATCCCCGACGAGCCGGAGAACGCCTCCCCGGGCGCGGTCGGCTACTGGTCGGAGGCGTTCCAGCGCCTGGTGACCACCCTGCGCCTCCGCGCAGCGATACGCGACGAACTCCCGCCGCCGTAAAGCGCGGGGCACGCGTGGTGCGCGGGGGCACGCGTGATGCCTGTGGCACGCGCAACCCCTGTGGCACCCGTGACGCAGGGGCAGGCGCAGGGGCGGCGAGTACGGACACACGCCCGCGGCCCCGCGCCCCCGCACGTACAACCGAACCGGAGGAGGTCGGACGAGAAGGTCAGACGGCGGCCTGGCGCACGTTCCCCCGGACCCACTCCACGATCGACGTGGTGGTGGCCCCGGGCGTGAAGATCTCCGCGACACCCTTCTCCTTGAGCGGCGCGATGTCCGCCTCAGGGATGATGCCGCCGCCGAACACCTTGATGTCCTCCGCGTCCCGCTCCTTCAGAAGCTCCAGCACGCGCGCGAACAGCGTGTTGTGCGCCCCCGACAGGATGGAGAGGCCGATCGCGTCGGCGTCCTCCTGGATCGCCGTGTCCACCACCTGCTCGGGCGTCTGGTGCAGCCCGGTGTAGATGACCTCCATACCGGCGTCACGCAACGCCCGCGCGATGACCTTGGCCCCGCGGTCGTGCCCGTCGAGCCCCGGCTTCGCGACGACCACGCGGATCGGCCCGGCTGCCACACCCATCACTGCCTCCATGTACCGATATCCGTACCGACAACAGTCTGTCCCGGCACAGATACCCCGCACCGCACCGGCCGGGGAAGTGAACGAACGTTATCCCCAGCATCGCGCAAGCGGCAGTTTCACGGTGGAGAGCGAGGGGGAAATCACACGTGGGACACGTTCGCTGCGCGCCCATCCGTAACCGAGGGGTTCACGCTCCGCTTCCGGACCAGGCGCGAGGGGAGCCGCAACGAGACGCCGGGACACCATGCCGGCAGCCGCACGGCATGGTGATTCCGCACATCGGCGATGCAACGGGGGCACGGGGTCACCACTGAACGGTGGCCGGGATCGCCATCGCACAGCCGTCTCCTCGGCCACGACTCCCCCTAGGGCACACGGGGGACAGAGACGTCCTTCCGTGCGCCAATCGGGAGGTCGACGATGCCGCTCACAGGGACCCGCCCCTTTCGCCCGCTCGGCTCGCTGCTGCCGAGAATCCTCGGCCTCGCCCCACTCCCCGCGCGCCCACCCCCGTTCTCTTATACACATCT
>NZ_LIPN01000043.1 GCF_001418325.1 Streptomyces atriruber
CGGTGGCACGGGGGAAATCACGGGGGAATCAAGTAGAGGACCGGAAGGCCGGGGGGTCTTTCCGGTCCTTCTGCTTGCCCGCCCGTTTCTGGGCGCAGGGCCCCTCGTGGCCTACGACGAGGCCTTGGCCCGCACCTTCACGCACCGGCCCGCCGCCGCGGCGGCGACCCGTCCCAACGCCTCGTCCTTCGCGCAGGGGTGCGCCCCGAGCGCCGTCTGCCGCGCCACGATGGCCCGCTCGGCCCGCATCAGCCGCCAGCCGCGCCGCAGCAGGAACGGCACGGACTTGCGCCCCTCCCGCAGATCCCGCAGCAGCCGCCGCCGGAACGTGGTCGAGGGCCGCCCCCGCAGGCAGATCGCGTCGGCGAGCACGCCGAGTTCACGGCACCGCTCCACGATGTCCGCCGCGAAGATCCCCTCCGCGACGAACAGCGGCGTGCGCTCGATGTCCAGCGCCTCCTGCCCGACGCGCGCACTGATCGAGATGTCGTACACCGGCACCTTCGTGCGCCCCGTCCGGCACAGCTCCTCGATCGCGGCGACGGCCACGTCGGCGTCCCAGGAGGCCGGCGAGTCCCAGTCGATGTCCGAACTGCCCGGAACCTGCGGCAACGTGGGGTCGCCTGCCTCCTTGTAGAAGTCGTCCAGACACAGCACGGGCAGCCCCGAGCGGGCGGCGAACGACGACTTCCCCGAGCCGGAGGGGCCCGTCAGCAGCACGACGCGGGTCGGTATCGGGGGATGGGAACCCAATTCTCTGAGCCTTTGCAGCCGGGGTGGACCGCATCTCCCGACACGGTGTGTCCGCGTGGACGGGAGCCATTATCAACCGAGGCGCCCGGGATGGGACTCCCCCGTCACCGCACGGCCCCGCCCCGCGCGTCGGCCTTTGGCTCCGACCGGGCCCGTCAACTACGCTACGTGCTCGCTCGATTACCCTACGATGCACGGATGTGAGCGGTACCCATGGCACGACACGCAGTGAAGAAGCTTCCCCGGTCCGGTTCGCGCGCGCTGCTGCGTGCGGGGCTCACCGTCACGGCGGCGGGTGCGGCGCTCGGGGTGGGGGGCACGGCGAGTGCCGGTGCGGTGGAGCCGGGGCCCGCGGCGTCGCCGGTGCAGGCCCTCACGGCGGCGGTCCACCATTCGGCGGCGGGCGGGCTCGCGCCGGTCAAGGACCTCCAGCTGGACCCGCTGGCCAACACCAGTGCCGATCCGCTCGACAACACGCTCGGGACGCAGGTCGCGGACTTCAAGCCGGTCGACACGGGCTTCGTCACCGGGCCGCTGGCCTCGGGGGCCTCCCTGGGCGACCTGCCGGTGGTGGGCGGGGCGGCGGGGCTGCTGCCGAGTTAGGCCGACGACTCCGGCGATTGCGGCGCCTTTGACCGCAGCGGCACTTCGCGGATCAGCCAGGCCGCCGCGAACGTGAGCGCGCACAGCACGGCCGTGCCGGTCATGACGCCGTGGAGTCCGCCGGTGACCCCGGCCCGGAAGGCGTCCCGGGCCGGCTCGGGGAGGCCGTGCAGGAGCGCGGGGGTCAGCTCGCCGCCCGCGAGGCGTTCGCCGTCCGGGCCGAGCCGGTCCGTGAGGGAGTCGGTCATGCGGCCGGTGTAGACGGAGCCGAGCACCGCGACGCCGAGCGAGCCGCCGATGGTGCGCAGGAGCGCGTTGGTACCGCTGGCGGCCCCCATGTCGCGGAGCTCCGCGCTGTTCATGGTGATCAGCAGGGACGGCTGCATCAGGCAGCCGAGGCCCGCGCCGAGGACGAACGTCAGTGCGGACGCCACGGCCGTGGCCGTGTCCGTGCCCACCGTCAGAAGGGCCAGCGCGCCCGCCGTGGCGACGGCCGCGCCCGCGATCGGGTACGCCCGGTACGTGCCGCCGTTGCCGACCGCCCGGCCGATGTACAGCTGCGCGCCCATCATGCCCAGCATCAGCGGGAGCAGCAGGAGGCCGCTCTCCGTCGACGACATGCCGCGGACGAACTGCATGTACTGCGGCAGATAGCTGGCCGCGCCCATCATCGCCGCGCCGGCGAGGAAGGTGAGGACCTGGGCGAGCGTGAAGTTGCGGTCGCGGAACAGACGGGGCGGGATCACCGGTTCGGGGGCGCCGCGCTCGACGCGGGCGAAGGCGGCGAGCGAGACGGTCGCGAGCAGCGCGAGGCCGCCGGTCTGCGGCGAGATCCAGTCGTACGTCGTGCCGCCCCAGGTGCCGAGCAGGGTCAGTGCCAGGATGCCCGCCGTGAGGAGAGCGGCGCCCGCGAAGTCGATCCGGGCCGTGCGGCGTTCGCCGCGCAGCCGTACGAGGAGGCCGACGAGCAGGAGCGCGACGGCGCCGACGGGCACGTTGACGTAGAAGACCCAGCGCCAGTCCAGCTGGTCGGTGAGGAAGCCGCCGAGCAGCGGGCCGCCGATCATCGCGACGGGCAGCATGACGCCGATCATGGATTGCGAACGGCCTGCCTGTGCGGGGGTCAGCAGCGTCCCCATGAGGGACATCGCGCCCACGAAGAGGCCGCCCGCGCCCAGCCCCTGGAGGGCGCGGAACGCGATCAACTGCCCCATGTCCTGGGCGAGTCCGCAGAGCACGGACCCGACGAGGAAGACCGTGATGGAGGTCAGATAGCTGCCCTTGCGGCCGTACAGGTCGCCGACCTTGCCCCAGATCGGGGTGGAGACGGCAGCGGTGAGCAGGTAGGCCGTCACCACCCACGAGAAGTGGCCGAGGCCGCCGAGGTCGCCGACGATCGTCGG
>NZ_LIPN01000430.1 GCF_001418325.1 Streptomyces atriruber
GCTCTCGTGCGCGCCACGGACGCGGCCACATACGTCAACGTCTTCGCGCTGACCGGCATCGCCACGGTCCTCGTCACCCGCGCCTTCCTCGCCCGGGCGGGCTATCCCAAGCTGGGCGGGGGCGGCGGAAGCCCGCTGCACATCGCGCACATGCTGTGGGGCGGCCTGCTGATGATGGCGGCGATCCTGCTCACGCTCGGCTTCCTCGGCAGGGCGGCCCGCCTCGCCGGTGCCTTCGTCGGCGGCATCGGCTTCGGGCTCTTCATCGACGAGGTCGGCAAACAGATCACGGACGAGCCGGGGTATTTCTACCAACCGGCCGCCGGGATCATCTACTTGAGCTTCGCGCTGCTGCTCCTCCTCACCCACCTCATACGCCTGCGCGCGGCGAGGACCACCGGGCTCGACGCGCGGCAGCGCTCCGTGAACGCCGCCGACGTGGCCCTGGCCGGTGTCGCCGACGGGCTCACGGCCGAGCAGCGCCGCGCGGCGCTGCGGCTCGTCGAGGGCTCGGACCGCGAGCTGGACGCGGCGCTGGCGCGGCTGATCGCCGCGGTCCCCGAGCGCCCGGCGGCCGCGCCCTCCTGGTGGCGGACGTGGGCGTCCGGCGCGGGACGTGCGCTGCGGTGGCTGGCGCGCACCCGCATCGTGCTCGCCCTGGCCGTGCTCTGCCTGCTGACCGAGGCGCTGCTGTTCTCCGTCTGGATGTCCGTGGACTTCTTCGGCGGACAGCTGGCGCGGGAGCCGCAGCCGGGTGCCCATCTCGCGGTCGCGCTCACCGAAGTGGTCTCGGCCGTCCTCGGCCTCACCGGACTGATACGCCTGCGCGGAGACGGGGTGACGGCCCTCCGCCTCTTTCGGGCGGCGCTGCTCGTGGACATGTTTGTCGGCCAGATATTCAAGTTCACGATGGACCAGTTCGCCGCGGTGGTGGAGCTGGGCATCGACCTCGGGCTGCTCTGGGTGATCTCGGTGTTCCTGGCCGCTCAGCGCGACCGGGCACCGGACGCCCTCGCGCCTCCCCGCACCGGCTCCCGCACCGTCGCCCTCGCCGCCTCCGTCGCGGCCGGGGGGCCTGCCGCGGTGGCGTCGGACTCCTCGGCGGCCCGCGCGTCGTAGGCGGCCCGCGCGGCGGCGATCTCGTTCTGGTGGTCCTCCGTCCAGGAGACCAGGGCCTGGATCGTGTGGTGCAAGGTGCCGCCGAGCGGGGTGAGTTCGTACTCGACCCGGGGCGGCACGACGGGGTGCACGGTCCGCTTGACGAGGCCGTCGCGCTCCAACTGCCGGAGCGTGACCGTCAGCATCCGCTGGCTGATGCCGTCGATCTCCCGCCGCAGCTCCGTGAAGCGCAGGCGGCGGCGGTCCAGGAGCGCGATGACCAGCAGCGACCACTTGTCGGCCACCCGGTCGAGGATCTGCCGCACCTGGCAGTCCTCGCGGGTGTCCCACTGGAAGGGATCGGCTTCGCCGTAGTCCACGGTGCCCGGGAGGTTACTCGGTGACTTTGAAGTGCCTTCTTCCACAGCTCCCGATGCTGCCGCAGGATGCCAGTGGTTACAAGAGGGAACCGACCCTCATCCACGTAACCGCCCCTACTTGCCGTGCTGCCTGTAAGGAGTTCTGCCATGAGTGCACGCGCCTGGGCGTTACTGCTCGTCCTCTGCGGCACGATCTTCCTCGAAGGCATCGACATCGCGATGATCGCGATAGCGATCCCGGACATCAGGTCCGACCTGGGGCTGTCGACCGGCACGGCCGCGTGGGTCGTCAGCGCGTACGTCCTCGGGTACGCGGGTTTCACACTGCTCGGCGGGCGGGCGGCCGATCTGCTGGGCAGGCGGCGGATGTTCCTGCTCTGGCTGGGCGTCTTCATGGCCTTCTCCGGGCTCGGCGGCTTCGCGACCGAGGGGTGGATGCTGGTCGTGGCGCGGTTCGTGACCGGGGTGGCGGCCGCGTTCATGACACCGGCGGCGATGTCGATCATCACCACCTCGTACGAGGAGGGGCCCGAGCGGAGCAGAGCGCTGCTCATCTTCGCCGGAACGTCGGCGGGCGGCTTCTCGCTCGGCCTGGTGGTGGGTGGGCTGCTCACCGAACTCGGCTGGCAGTGGGTCTTCTTCACGCCGGTGCTCGTCGCGGGGGTGATCCTCGCGGGGGCGCTGCGGCTCATTCCGAGGGAGGCTCCGGCGACGGCGGGTCGGGTGGCATCGGCCGGGGCGGCGCGGGCCCGGACGCGCGGGCGGGGGTTCGACCTGCCGGGCGCGGCCACGGCGGCCGGGGCGATGCTGCTCCTCGCCTACGCCATCGTCCAGCTCGAGCACGGCTTCTCCGACTGGCCGTTGATCGTCGGCTCGATGGGCGCGGGGCTGCTGCTCGTCGGCGTGTTCGTGCGGATCGAGCGGCGCGCGGCGGACCCGCTGGTGCGGCTCGGGATCTTCCGCACGGGGTCCGTGGTGCGGGCCGGGTTCGGCGCGCTGTTGTACCTCGGGGCCTTCATGGGTTTCCAGTTCGTCCTGACGCTCTACCTCCAGGAGCTGCGCGGCTGGTCGTCGTGGCAGACCGCCGTCGCGATGGTCGTGCTGGGCTGCGACGTGTTCCTGTCGCCGACGCTCACCCCGCGCCTGGTCCGGAGGTTCGGCAACGCGCGCGTGATCCTCGGCGGGTTCCTGCTGGCTCTCGCGGCGTACGTGCTGTTCCTGCCGGTCGGCATGGACTGGCCCTACCTGGCTATGTTCCCGACCCTGTTCCTCGCGGGCATCGGCTTCGCGCTCACGCTCGGCCCCCAGATGATCGCGGCGACGGACGGCGTGCCGGTGAAGGAGCAGGGGCTGGCGAGCGGGCTGCTGCAGACCGCCACGCAGTTCGGCGCCGCGATCGGGATATCCGCGGTGACGGCCGTCCACGGCCTGGTCTCGGCGGGCGCCACGCATCAGGGCGCAGACGCGGGAGCGGGCTCGGGCCTGGGTGCCGAGGCGGATCTGTCGGCGTTCCGGTGGGCGTTGCTCGTGCCGGTGGCCATGGCGGCGGTGGGCACGGTCGTCGCGGCGGTCGGGGTGCGCCGCCGTGGGGGGCGATGACGGGCCGACGGGACGGGGGAACGCGCCTGTCAGACCACCGGCTCCCGCTCTTCACGAGCGGTGCCGGTGGGGTTGGTGGGGCCGGTGGTGTCGGTGCTGCCA
>NZ_LIPN01000431.1 GCF_001418325.1 Streptomyces atriruber
GCCCTTGCCGGTGAGGGTGTGCGACAGCGCCATGGAGAAGCAGCTGGAGTGCGCGGCGGCGATCAGCTCCTCCGGGCTGGTCTTGCCGTTCGCCTCCTCGGCGCGCGACGGCCAGGACACCGCCTGCTCCCCGATTCCGGAGGAGTCGAAGGTGACGGTGCCCGAGCCCTCTGCCAGAGAGCCTTCCCAGACCGTGTGCGCGGAGCGCGTGGTTGCCACGATGCAGTTCCCTTCAGTGCGGATCCGTGATCGGAAGTTCCGTTGCCACCATCCGATCACACTCCGGACGAGAACGGGTCGCGCGGGGCCCGACGGCCGACCGGATAACACCTGTCGGCACATGTGCCCCGTCAGGGCTTGCGGGCCACCGCCCCGTACATCGCGATGGCACTGTCGTCGACACCGTCCTGCTCCGGGCCCGGCCGCCACCTGTGCACCTGGGTCACCCCCGGCTCCACCAGCTCCAGACCCTCGAAGAAGGCCGAAGCGGTCGCCAGGTCACGCAGGGCCATGGGCATCCCCTGCCGCCCGTACTCCTCGGCCACCCGGCCCACCTCCTCGGGCGCGAAGTCCGCGGTGCCGATCGTCAGGGCCACGAAGCTGCCCGAGGGCAGCGGTTCGAGCAGCCGCTGCACCAGGCGCCGGTCGTCCGGCGGCAGGATGAAGTGGAGGATCCCGATGATCATCAGGCCGACCGGCTCGCCCAGGTCCACCAGGGCACGGAACTGAGGGCTGTTCAGGATGGCGTCCGGGTCGTGCATGTCCGCGTCGACGTATGCGGTCGCCCCCTCCGGCGAGCTCTGCAGGAGGGCACGGGCGTGCGCCAGCACGATGGGGTCGTTGTCCACGTAGACGACGCGGGACTCCGCCGCCACCTCCTGCGCCACCTCGTGCAGGTTGGGCGCGGTGGGCAGACCGGTGCCGATGTCCAGGAACTGACGGACGCCCCGCTCCTCGGCGAGGTAGCGACCGGCACGGTGCATGAACCGCCTGTTCTCCAGCATGTGCACGGGCAGCGCCGGCCAGTGCCGGCACATGGCGTCCCCCGCTTCGACGTCGACAAGGTAGTGGTCCTTGCCGCCCAGGATGTAGTCGTACACCCGCGCCGAATGTGCCGTCGACGTATCGATCCGATCGCCCGCACCGTGCATGGAAGCTCCACTCTTCACCGCTGACAAGGGGTTCCCGACGCTACACCGCGCCGTCCGCCGGGCGTTCACCGCTGTGCGGACAGCACGGCCGCGAGGCCTTCCCGCAAATCCTTGACGAAGGGTCCGGGGACCTCCAACGACGGGAAATGCCCGCCGGTTTCGGGCGACCTCCATCGGACGATCCGCCGGTAGCGCTCCTGCGCCCAGGGGCGCGGGCACTTCTCCACGTCGCGGGGATACATGGTGAGTGCCGACGGGACGTCGACCCGGAGTTCGGGGTCGAGCGAGTTGTGGCTCTCGTAGTAGATGCGGGCCGCCGACGCGCCGGTCCGCGTCAGCCAGTACAGGGTGACGTCGTCGAGGATCCGGTCCCTGGAAATCGTTTCGAACGGGCTGTCCTCGGTGTCCGACCACTCGGCGAACTTGTCGAGGATCCAGGCGAGAAGCCCGACCGGTGAATCGACGAGCGCGTACCCGATGGTCTGCGGCCGGGTCGCCTGCTGCTTCGCGTACGCCGCGCGGTGGCGCCAGAACGCCTGGGTTTCCTCGGCCCAGGCGCGCTCGACCGCCGTCAGCCCGTCCGTCGTCAGACCGGGCGGCCCCTCGGCGAACGTCGTGTGGATGCCGAGCACGTGCGCCGGGAACCTGCCGCCGAGCACCGTGGTGATGTTGCCGCCCCAGTCGCCGCCGTGGGCCACGAACGTGCCGTAGCCGAGCCTTCCCATCAGCTCCACCCATGCGGCCGCGATCTTCTCGGTGCCCCACCCGGGGGTGGTCGGCTTGTCGCTGTAGCCGAAGCCCGGCAGCGAGGGGACCACGACGTGGAACGCCGGTGCGTCCGCGTCCTCCGGATCCGCCAGTTCGTCGACCACATCGACGAACCGGGCGACGCTGTCCGGCCAGCCGTGCGTCAGAACCAGCGGAGTGGCGTCCGCGCGCGCGGACCGGCGGTGCAGGAAGTGGATTCCCAGACCATCGATGGTCGTACGGAACTGGCCGATGCGATGGAGGCGCTCCTCGAACGGCCGCCAGTCGTAGCCGGTGCGCCAGTAGTCCACGACGTCGACGAGGTCGGCGAGCGGAACGCCCTGCGCCCATCGGCGAGGACCGGGCGCGGCGCCCTGGACCGTCTCGGCCTCGGGCAGCCGCGCCACGGCCAGGCGTGCCCGCAGCTCGTCGAGGTCGGCATCGGTCGCATGGGCTTCGAATGCTTGCACGTCGCTGGTGGGACCGGACATGAGACCTCCTGACCGTGGCGGAACCGGCCGCGCGCCATCGCGAACCGGCTATGCCGGTTCTAACAGTTCTCCGCGTCACGCCGCAACCGGCTATGGTGGTTCCATGCCCGCCGCGTTCCCCGACTTCCGCCTCGGCACCGTGCTGGCGACGAGCTTCACCGGCACCCTGTCGGAGCGTCATGGCGACGCCGTGGAGCGCATTCCCGTGCCGCACCGGCTCGTCGACTGGCTGGCGGTGAACGGTCTCGCCGTGGACTCCTGCACCCCGGCCCAGCTCGACCTCGCCCGGGAGCTGAGGGAGTCGATCCACACCGCCGCGACAGCGGCCGCGCGCCAGGAAGCCCTCCCCGCGTCCGCCGTCCGCGTCATCAATGACCGCAGCGCTCAGGGCCGCGCCGCGGCGATCCTCACGCCCGGGGGAACGCGGCGCTGGCAGCTCGGCCCGGTCTCCGGCGTGGAGGACGCCCTCGGCGTGATCGCGGCCGACGCGATCAGCGTCATCGCGGGTGAACGGGACGGAAAGCTGGCCCTGTGCGCCTCGCCGACCTGCCGGGCCGCCTTCTTCGACACCAGCCGGAGCCGCACCCGCAGATGGTGCGACATGAACACGTGCGGGAACCGCCAGAAGAAGGCACGCTTCAACGCCGCCCACCGCTCTCCCGACGCCGGGGCCTCCGGGTGAAAACGGGCCGCGCGGGGTTCGGTGCGTCCCCGGAGGTGTTCGAGCGGGGTGCGCAGGTGCGCGTCGCCCGATACGAACACGTGGTGTGAGCCGACGCGCCACAGGGGCCTCTGAGGTGCGGGAACAGGCGCGTGGCAGGGGGCCTATGGCCGGAATGGCAACTGGGCAAGGAGCGCCCGCGGTGACACTTTGAGGCCCCCTCGTGCACGGAACGAGGAGATCCTCTCAGGGGGTATGGCCATGCGCATCAACTACTCGGACCACGGTCCGTCCCCGCTCGAACCCGAGAAGCCCGGAGCGGCGGGTGACCGGGACTCGACCTTCGGCTGGTGGGGTGCCTTCAGCATCCAGAAGTTCGTCAACCAGTCGCCGCTCTCCCACACCCACGGCGACGCCACCGGCTGGCTGGCGTACCTCCAGCAGTTCTACGACCGGAACTTCTGGTTCGCCGACGGCGGCGCGCAGGTGTGGGCGTACGAGGAGACGTACGACAACTGGCAGGACCGCTACGGCATGGACGCGGTCGTCGCCGTCTACCACTCGGGCCACGGCGGCATGGACAACAACGGCGTCTTCTTCGCGCCGCTCGGCGCCGTCTGGGACGGCCGCAGCGACGCCATCTCCAACCGGATGGCGCTCGGCAACGAGAAGGCGAACTACGTCTTCTGGTCGACGTGCACCTCGCTGCGCGTCCTCGGCGGGCACTCCCCCATCCGCACCTGGGCCGGACCCAACATCGGCTTCCGGATGATCTTCGGGTTCGAGACGGTCAGCATCGACAGCCCGGACTACGGCAAGAAGTTCTGGGAGAAGTGGCGGGCCGGGCAGACGTTCTGCGACGCCTGGCTCAACGCCAGCTGGGACATCTACCACGGCCAGGCGCCCTCGGTGTGCGCGGTCGGCTCCACCCAGGCCGAGGCCACCAACCGCCTCAACACCGAGCGGAACTTCTACCGCGAGCACGTGCCGGACAACTGGTACGCGTGGCGCTGGTACTACGCACGCGAAGGCGTCAGGGAGCCCCTCTCCCAGCTCCCCGGGCAGCAGCAGATCGTCCAGCTGGCGCCCCGCGAACCGAGCGCCGAGCTCGGCGCGCTCGGGCAGCTGGCCGACTTCCCGTCGGCGGCGCTGCAAGAGGTGCAGGTCGACCGGCTCGGCGTGCTCAGCGCGTCCTCCGGCGACCGCGTGATCTCCAGCGGCCTGGAGGGCAGCCGCTGGGTCAGGCTCGCCGAGCCCAACCACCGCAACACCCAGCAACTGCCCACCGAGCGCGCGATCGAGGCGGCGCGCGCGTTCGCCGAGCGGTACGCCGAAGGCGCCGAGCTCGTCGTCGACAGCGTGCACGACCTGATGCAGAACTCCGGCACCAAGGACGGCTCCGAGGTCGGGCGCCCCGTGTCGCTGCAGACGCACGTGACGTTCCGGCAGGTCTTCGACGGCGTACCCGTCATCACGCCGGGACTGGGCCTGATCCGCGTCGGTCTCGACAACGACGGCACGGCCGTCCAGGCGCAGATCGCCACCCGCCGGGCCACCGGCGTCATGCGCGAGCCGAGCACCGAGGTCTCGCCGCCTCCGCCCAAGGGCGGCAAGGCCACGGCGGCGCCCCTGGAGCGCGACCCGCGCAAGGCGCTCGACGCGGCGCAGAAGAAGCTGCTCGCCGAGCTGGCGGCGGTCACCGCCGACGAGCCCGGACAGCGGGCGACGGCCGAGCGCAGGCCCGAGGTCAGGGACGTGCCCGGCACGTTCGAGGTCGGCTACGAGATGGAGGGCGACGAGGCCTATCCGGCGGCCCGCAAGCTGATCGAGATCGGCGCGCAGGACAGCATGTTCAAGACCCGCCGCTGGGTCGTCGCGCCGCTGGCGAGGTAGGCGCGACGCGGGCCGTTCCCGCCGTTGGGGGCGGCGGGAGCGGCCCGCTCGACGATCCGGATCAGTGACGTCCGGTGGCGGTCCGCTGCTTGCGGGCCGCCATCCACGCGTAGACCAGGACGCCGACGAAGAGGAACAGCACGCCCTGGTAGACGGCCGCGTAACCGGACCCGGCGACCAGCCACATGGAGAACGCGAACGCGACGCCCGCAAGGATCCCGTCCCGCACCAGACGTCCGCGGTGCACGCGCTCGCGCTGCCCGGAGATCAGGAAGTAGATCTGCGCGACGGTGGCCAGGAGGTAGGGCACGGTCGCCGTGAACGTGGTGATCAGGACGAGGGACTCGAAGACGCCGCCGGAGCCAGCCGTGTAGTTGTAGACGGTGAGGAGCGAGGCGAGGACGACGGTGACGAGGACGCCGACGGTCGGCACGCCGCGCTTCTTCTTGCCGAACGCGCTCGGGAACAGCCCGTCCTGGGCGGCCGCGTACGGCGTCTGCGCGCTCAGCAGCGTCCAGCCGTTGAGGGCGCCGACCATCGAGACCAGCGCGGCGCAGGCGACCGCGGTGCCACCCCAGGAGCCGCCGAACATCACGTCGACGGCGTCCGAGAAGGGCGCGGTGGAGGTGATCAGCTTGTCGTGCGCGACGGTCCCGAAGACGGCGAGCGTGCCGAGCAGATAGACGACGGCGGCGCCGAGGGTGCCGAGGATGGTGGCGCGCCCGACGTTGCGGCGCGGATCGCGCACCTCACCGGCGCTGACGGCGGCGGACTCGACGCCCAGGTAGGAGAAGAGCAGGATCGCGGCGGCGGCCGAGACGGCACCGACCGGGCTGTCGTCGCTCGCCCGGAAGGGCCCGAGGTTGGCGCTGTCGAAGAAGAAGAGCCCGCCGACCGCGACGAGCAGCAGCGGCAGGAACTTCAGCACGGTGGCGACCAGCTGGACGGCGCCCACGTACCGCGTGCCCGCGAAGTTCGCGAGGGCGGGCAGGAGTTGGAGGACCAGCGCGGCCAGACAGGCGGTCCACTTGTGGTCGTTGACCGGGACGAGGACGTCGAGATAGCCGACGGCGGCGACGGCCAGGGCCGCGTTGGACACCCAGGTGGTGATCCAGTACGACCAGGCGGCCAGGAACCCCGCGAAGTCGCCGAAGGCGGCGCGGGCGTAGACGTACGGGCCGCCGGTGCGCGGATCGCGCTCCGCCAGCCGGCCGAACACGAGCGCCAGGGCGATGGCGCCGGCGGTCAGGACGGCGAACGCGACGAGGCTGATGGTGCCGAACGGGGCGACGGAGGCCGGGAGCAGGAAGATGCCGCCGCCGATGATGTTCCCCATGACGAGGCACGTGGCGATCGGAAGCCCGAAGCGCCGGGCGTGCCTGCTCTGCGAGTCCACCTGGTCGGGGGCCGGATCCGACGGTGCCACGGTTCCGGTGTCGTGCATGGGGTGGTGCGCCTCTCGTCGTGCCCGGCACCCGGGATCGCCGGGCGGAAGACATGGTCGGGCACGGCGGACCCTGCCCCCAAATCAGTGTGTTTTGTCCTGCGCGGCGCGGTCGGGAACCGCAAATGCTGTGCTGTCCGGCTGGTCGGACGACGAATCGTGCACGTCGGCGGCGACGTGCAGGACCGGCGCCTCCGGCCCCGACTCCTCCCCCAGCCAGCCCCGCAGGACGTGGTGGACCTGCTCGGCACCGACCAGTTCCCCGCTGTCCGCCACCGGGTCGGAGAGCACCAGCGGCGACAGCAGGAAGGGCCGGGACTGCGCCCCGCCGAGCCCGCCGTGCGAACCGATCTGCTCCTCGAAGGCGAGCACCTCGCCCTCCTCCGGGTCGTACCAGGAGTTGACCATGATGTCCGCGGTGTGCGGAAAGCCGTCCGTGCGCCGCACGGCCTCGACGGCGCCCGGCCCGAAGTCGGCGAGCGGCCCCAGGTCGGCCGGTTCCTCGTCCAGATACACCTCTGCGCCGCGCGCCCCCAGCACCACGGGACCCCGCTCCGCACTGCGTACGAGGAGGAAGCCGATGCCCGGATGGTTGGCGAGCGTGGGGAGCAGCGCCGGATGGCGGTCGTCGATCTCCTCGCGCGTCATGCGGTGCCGCACGTCGGGGAACGACACGAGCCCGAGGTTTCCGGAGGCGAGCACGATCGGCTCGGCGCGGCGCACCGGCCTGAGCTGCTCGGCGCCCTCCTCGACGGGCCTGCGCAGCGCGGCCCGCACGGCCGCCCGGGCCTCCGCACCGCTGTGCGTGCGCTGCGCCTTGCGGGACACGGGGAGCCCGCAGCCCGCCCGGACCAGATCACCGAGAGTCAGGCCGTAGCGGGCGCGGAACGTCTCGCCGGGGCTCTGCCCGTGATCGGATAGCACCACGATCCGGTAGGCGCGCGGCGCGTGCTCGGCGACCTGGTCGAGCAGCGCGAGCGACCGGTCGAGGCGCCGCAGGACCTTCTCGACGTCCTTGCCGGACGGCCCCGAGTGGTGGGCCACTTCGTCGTACGCGACGAGGTCGGCGTAGACCGCGCTGCGTCCGGCGAGCATGTCCCCGATGACGGCGGCGACCACGACGTCGCGCTCGACGACGGTCGCGAAGGCGCGGATGAAGGGGTAGAGGCCTCCGCGGGCCACCCGCGGGCGGCGCCGCCCGAACCGGGCCGCGGTGGACTCGCCGATCTCGCGGAAGACCTCGGCGACGAAGGAGAGGGCCGTGCGGACGGCGTTGGCGGGATCGGAGAAGTACGCGAAGTACCCGGCACGTGACCGGTTCTCCTTCCCGCGCCGCGCCGCGACGGAGAGCACGAGGGCGAGCTGTTCGGCGCCCCCGCTGAAGAGGTTGCCGCGGCTCGCGCCGTCGACGGTGAGGAGCCCGCCGTCGCCGGTGCGCTCGACGGCCCGCCGCTGCAGCTCCACGGCGGAGGCGGGCCGGTTGCTGACCATGACCTCGCCCGTGTCCTTCTCGTACCACCGGAACGCGGGCACGTCGTGGTTGGAGCCGTGCAGGATGCCGAGCTGGCTGGCGCCGGTCTGGCTGGACCAGTCGGTGCGCCAGGGGGTGAGCCGGTGGGTGGCGGCGCCCTCGTCGCCCAGCCAGCGCCCGAGGGTGGGCATGAGGCCCGCGGCGACGGCGTCCGTGAGCACGTCGTGGCCGACGCCGTCGAGCTGGATGAAGACGGTGCCGGGGGCGGCGGGCCCGGGAGTCCCGTCCGGACGACGGCGTCTTCGCCGGTCGGCGAGCCGGTAGAGCCTGCGGCGGTACGCGTCGTCGTCCCGCACGGCGAGCGCTCCGCCGGTGGCCGAGGCGACGGCGGACATCACCGCGGCCACGACGACGGCGGTCTCCGCACCCGCCTCGCCGCGCCCCTCGGGAATGAGGTTCAGGGCGAGCAGGAGCAGGGACCCGTTGAGGAAGAAGGCGAGCAGCCCGAGGACGAGCGCGGGCACGAGCAGCAGGGCGCGCACCAGCAGGGGCCACACGAGCGCCGAGAGCAGACCGAAGGCACCGGCGCCGAGGGCGGCGGTGATCGCGATGCGGGTGGCGCTGTCGCCGTCGGCGGACTGGAGCTTGAAGTCCGGCAGGATGCCCGCGAGCACGAGCATCGTCAGCGTGCTGACGGCCCACACCGCGACCACACGCCACAGAGCGCTGCCAAAGCGCCGCCATCGCCCTTGCCCCACGACCTGCCCTTTCACGTGCTCCCCCCCCCGAACCGGACACCAGCGTGTCACAACCCACCCACTCCCCGACGCGGAGCGCCGGAGCGTTACCGGGCGCGCGGGTGCACCACACGGCCGGACGGTCCCGAAGGCCCGGCGCGGAGCGGCGAAGGGTGACGGAGTGGAGCGCCGGAGAAGCACGCCGCGGAGCGGCGGAGCGTTACCGGGCACTTGGACGCAGGACACGCCCGGACGGTCCCGAAGGCCCGACGCGGAGCGCAGGAGCATCACCGGGCACTTGGACGCAGGACACGAGCGGACGGTCCCGAAGGCCCGACACAGAGCGCAGGAGCATCACCGGGCACTTGGACGCAGGACACGCCCGGACGGGCCCGAAGGCCCGACACAGAGCGCAGGAGCATCACCGGGCACTTGGACGCAGGACACGCCCGGACGGGCCCGAAGGCCCGACACAGAGCGCAGGAGCATCACCGGGCACTTGGACGCAGGACACGCCCGGACGGGCCCGAAGGCCCGAC
>NZ_LIPN01000432.1 GCF_001418325.1 Streptomyces atriruber
AACCCGAACCCGCCCAGGACCCGACCCCCGCCCCGGCCCCGACGCCGGAAGAGACGCTCCCGGTCGCCAACCATGCGAGCCCCTGGTTCTCGGCGCACAACGCGTCGTACGCACCGGTGGCCCCGTACGACGAGTGGTACGCGGAGCAGGAGCGGCAGCAGGCGACCGGCGAGGGCCAGTACCCGCAGGAACAGCAGCCTCAGCAGGAGCAGCAGTACGCGCAACAGCAGCCGCAGCAGGAACAGTTCCCCGTGCCGAACGGCGCGGGCGGCACCCGTCCGCTCGGCGAGGGCACCCCGCAGCAGGAGCCGGGGCCCGTCCCCGCGCCCTCCGACGAGGACCTGTACCAGGTGTTCCGGCACTCGATAGAGGGTGAGGGCATGCCGACCCCGGGGGCGTTCGCGGCGAACGCGGAGGCGGCCTTCGGGCTGCGCCTCCAGTCCCGCGAGCTGAACAACTACATGGACCGGTTCACGGCCCGTCTGGACAACGAGCTCATGGAAGACCACATCGCGTAGCCGCCGCTGCGGCTTCCGCTCCCGCTTCTGCTTCCGCCCGCGGGTTCAGACCCGTGCCTTCCGCCGCTTCTTCGCGGCCTCTCCATAGGCCGCGAGCACGGCGCCCACCACGGCGAGCACCACATAGAGGGGCGTGGGCACGTCCCACCAGATCTTCAGTGCGCCCCAGGGCTCGTCGCCGAACATCCGTCCGACGATGCCCAGCGCGCCTTGGATGCCCACGACCCAGCCGACGATGCCGATGATTTCTTTCATGCGTCCACGATCGGCCGCGGATCGGCCGGTCTCGTCCTGCCTCCGGCCGAATCAGCGGTAGTCCGAAGGATGCAGCGGAGCGGCGGGGCCGACCGGCGAACCGTCCGGCCGACCCCGCCGCACTAGGCCGCCAGGAGCTTGCGCACCCGGTCGGCGCCGACCGCGAGGAGCAGCGTGGGCAGGCGCGGGCCGGTCTCCCGGGTGACGAGGAGGCGGTAGAGCAGCGCGAAGAACGAGCGCTGGGCCACCTTGATCTCCGCGGGCAGTTCCTTCGCCGTCGCGTCGGCGGAGAAGCCCGCCTGCACCTTCGGCACGCCGTAGACGAGATGGGTGAGGCCGTCCAGGGACCAGTGCGAGTCGAGGCCCTCCAGGAGCAGCCGCAGCGACTCGCGGCCCGCGTCGTCCAGCGAGGACAGGAGTTCCGTGTCCGGCTCGGAGCGGACGACGGTACGGGCGTCGGCCGGGACCTGGGTGGTGATCCAGTTCTCGGCGCGGTCGAGGCGCGGACGGGCCTCGTCGAGGGCCGTGATCGGGTCGGACGGGTCCAGGTCGCGCAGGATCCGCAGGGTCTGGTCCTCGGCACCGGCGGTGATGTCGGCGACGGAGGCCAGCGTGCGGTACGGCAGCGGCCGCGGGGTGCGCGGCAGCTCACCGGCGGCGGTGCGGACCGCCCGGGAGTGGGCGGCGGCGTCCGCGGGGAGCACCGATCCGTCGGCGACCTTGGACTCCAGCTTGTCCCACTCGTCGTAGAGCCGCTGGATCTCCTGGTCGAAGGCGATCTTGAAGGACTGGTTGGGCTTGCGGCGGGCGTACAGCCAGCGCAGGAGCGGCGCCTCCATGATCTTCAGGGCGTCGGCCGGGGTGGGCACGCCGCCCTTGGAGGACGACATCTTCGCCATGCCGGAGATGCCCACGAAGGCGTACATGGGGCCGATGGGCTGTACGCCGTCGAAGATCTCGCGCACGATCTGGCCGCCGACGACGAAGGACGAGCCGGGCGAGGAGTGGTCGACGCCGGACGGCTCGAAGATGACGCCCTCGTACGCCCAGCGCATCGGCCAGTCGACCTTCCAGACCAGCTTGCCGCGGTCGAACTCGCTGAGCCGGACGGTCTCGCTGTGCCCGCACTCCGCGCAGACGTAGCTGAGCTCGGTGCTCTCGTCGTCGTACGACGTGACCGTGGTCAGGTCCTTCTCGCACGCGCCGCAGTACGGCTTGTACGGGAAGTACCCGCTGGTGCCGCCGCTGCCGTCGTCCTCGCTGGCGGCGCCCGATCCCTCGGCGGCCTCCAGCTCGGCCTCGTCGACGGGCTTCTGCGACTGCTTCTTGCCGGGCGCCTTCTTGGTCCGGTACTGGTCGAGGATCCCGTCGATGTCACCGCGGTGCTTCATCGCGTGCAGAATCTGCTCGCGGTAGACGCCGGAGGTGTACTGCGCGGTCTGGCTGATCCCGTCGTACTCCACGCCGAGCTCGTCGAGCGCCTCGGTCATGGCCGCCTTGAAGTGCTCGGCCCAGTTCGCGTACGCCGAACCGGCCGGGGCGGGCACGGAGGTGAGGGGCTTGCCGATGTGCTGGGCCCAGGACTCGTCGATGCCGGGGACGCCGGCCGGGACCTTGCGGTACCGGTCGTAGTCGTCCCAGGAGATCAGGTGGCGGACCTCGTACCCGCGGCGGCGGATCTCGTCGGCGACCAGGTGCGGGGTCATGACCTCGCGGAGGTTGCCCAGGTGGATCGGGCCGGAGGGGGAGAGTCCGGAGGCGACGACGACCGGTTTGCCCGGGGCACGACGCTCCGACTCGGCGATGACCTCGTCCGCATAGCGGGAGACCCAGTCGGTGGTATCGGTGCTCTGAGCCACGATCGACACGCCTTTCTTCTCTACGTGAGTACGGCTTGACGGAGCCATTCTCCCAGGTCGGCCGCTAACCGCGAAAACCGCTTTTCACCGCGTGGGATACTCGGTTTTCGTAGCTTCAGCACACCCAGGCACCCGAGCAGAACGGCACCCATTCATGGCCTCGGTCACGTCCCTCACCGCCTCCGTCCACCAGCGCCTCGCGGACGCCCTCTCGGCTGCCCTGCCGGAGGCCGGCACCGCGGACCCGCTGCTGCGACGTAGCGACCGGGCCGATTTCCAGGCCAACGGCATCCTGGCGCTCGCGAAGAAGGCGAAGGCGAACCCGCGGGAGCTGGCGGCGCAGGTCGTCGAGCGGATCACCCGCGGCGACCTGCTGGCCGACGTCGAGGTGTCGGGCCCCGGATTCCTGAACGTCACGGTCACCGACAAGGCGATCGTCGAGACGCTCGCGGCGCGCTCCGCCGACGGCGACCGGCTCGGCGTGCCGCTGAACCCGGCCGCGGGCACGACGGTCATCGACTACGCGCAGCCGAACGTGGCGAAGGAGATGCACGTCGGCCACCTGCGCTCCGCCGTGATCGGTGACGCGCTGCGCCACATGCTGGACTTCACCGGCGAGAAGACGATCGGCCGCCACCACATCGGCGACTGGGGCACCCAGTTCGGCATGCTCATCCAGTACCTGATCGAGAACCCCGACCAGCTGGCCCCGGCCGCGGACGTCGACGGCGAGCAGGCGATGAGCAACCTGAACCGGGTCTACAAGGCGTCGCGTGCCGTCTTCGACGCGGACGAGGACTTCAAGGAGCGGGCCCGCAAGCGGGTCGTCGCCCTGCAGTCCGGCGACAAGGAGACGCTCGACCTGTGGCAGCGCTTCGTCGACGAGTCGAAGGTCTACTTCTACTCGGTCTTCGAGAAGCTGGACATGGAGGTCCGCGACGACGAGATCGTCGGCGAGTCGGCGTACAACGACATGATGCCGGAGACGGCCCGCCTGCTGGAGGAGTCGGGCGTGGCCGTCCGCTCCGAGGGGGCCCTCGTCGTCTTCTTCGACGAGATCCGCGGCAAGGACGGCGAGCCGGTGCCGCTGATCGTGCAGAAGGCGGACGGCGGCTTCGGTTACGCGGCCTCCGACCTCTCGGCGATCCGCAACCGTGTCGTCGACCTGGACGCGACGACGCTGCTGTACGTCGTGGACGTGCGGCAGTCGCTGCACTTCAAGATGGTCTTCGAGGCGGCCCGCCGGATGGGCTGGCTGAACGACGACGTCACCGCGCACAACATGGGGTACGGCACGGTGCTCGGCGCGGACGGCAAGCCGTTCAAGACGCGTGCGGGCGAGACCGTGCGCCTGGAGGACCTGCTCGACGAGGCCGTCGAGCGGGCGACGGCCGTGGTGCGGGAGAAGGCCGAGAAGATCGGCCTCTCCGAGGAGGAGATCGTCGAGAACGGCCGGTACGTGGGCATCGGCGCCGTGAAGTACGCGGACCTGTCGACGTCGGCGAACCGCGACTACAAGTTCGACCTCGACCAGATGGTCTCCCTGAACGGCGACACGAGCGTGTACCTGCAGTACGCGTACGCGCGCATCAAGTCGATCCTGCGCAAGTCCGAGGGCGATGCCGCCGCCGCGCACCCGGAGCTGGCACTGGCTCCGGCCGAGCGGGCGCTCGGCCTGCACCTCGACGCGTTCGGCGATCTCGTCTACGAGGCGTCGGCCGAGTACGCCCCGCACAAGCTGGCCGCGTACCTGTACCAGCTGGCGTCGCTGTTCACGACGTTCTACGACCAGTGCCCGGTGATCAAGCCGCGCCCCGCGCAGGACGTGGTCGAGAACCGGCTGTTCCTGTGCGACATCACGGCGCGGACGCTGCACCAGGGCATGGCGCTGCTCGGCATCAGGACGCCCGAGCGCCTCTGACGCCCGGGCGGTCCCGACGGGTGGGTGGTCAGGCGTAGTAGTGGATGGTGCCGTTCAGCGCGGCGGTGCCTCCACTGCCGCAGATCTGCTTGAACGTCGCGGCGAACGCCTTCAGTTCACCGGCTTCGTCCAGGGCGAGCCTGGTCACCTTGAACTCGCCCGACGTGGTGTTGCAGCCGCGGCCGTTGCCGTAGACGTCGAGTTCCGCGAGGCCGTCGTCGCCGAACCGGTTGGCCCGGTAGGTCTTGCCGACCTCCAGGGTCTGCCCCTTGGGCGCGCCGATGTCGGCGGACCAGTCGTCGCGCTTCCCGGAGGCCGAGTAGTGCACCCGGGACGCGTCGCCGGACGCCTTGAAGGTGCTGGTGGAGCCGGTGTAGCCGACGGTGCGGCCGGCGCCGATGTAGTCCTCGGGGTCGCTCTGGAAGCGGTACGAGAGCGGGTAGGCCCGGAATTTGACGGCGCCCTTGAGGGCGGGAGCCGTGGCGCTCTCGCAGTTCTGGGTGAACGACGCGTCCAGGAGGGTGACGTTGCCGTCCGCGTCCGTCTCGATCTGGTTGACCGAGAACGATCCGTACACCTCGTTGCAGCCGCGGCTGCCGCCGCTGACGTCGAGGCCGGGCGAGCGGCCGGTGCGGAAGGCCGCGCGCTCGGCGCCGCGGTAGACACCGGGGCGCAGCTCGTCGCCCCTGGGCGCCGCGATGTCGATGCTCCACTCCGCGTCGGGCAGGGACACCGTCAGGGACTCCGCGGTGCCGCTGATCCGCATGGGGCTCTGCGGGTCCTTGTACGTGCCCGACTTGCCCTGGCCGATGTAGTCGCCCTCGGCGCTCGTGTACGAGTACGAGCTGACGGCGACCGGGGCACCGGCGGCGGCCTGCGCGGGGGCGGCGACGGTGATCAGGCCGCCGGCCACCGCGACGCCGACGAGGGCGCGTCCGAGTCTCTTGGCAGGCAGAGCTGTACTGCGCATGGAAGATCCCCTCTGTGTGAAGCATCCGCACTCCCCAGGCGGATGAACTCTCAACAGTGGTCACCCTAGGCGCAGGGACTGACAACTACCCCCGCTTTCAACCGAGTTCGCTCAGTTTTCACCAGCCGCGACCGCAAGCGCCCGGCCGAGGCGCCGCAGCCCCTCCGCGATCTCCTGCGGCGCCTGCGTCACGAAGCACATCCGCAGGGTCGCCCGGTCCGGCTCGCCCGCGAAGAACGGGGCGCCGGGGACGTACGCCACCTGGTGCTCGATGACCGTCCGCAGCAGCTCCGTCGTGTCGTGACCGTCGGGGAGCTTCGCCCACACGAACATGCCGCCCTCGGGGCGGATCCAGCCGGACCCCTCGGGGAGGGCGTCCGCGAGGCCCGCGAGCATCGCGTCCCGCCGCTCGCGGTAGACGCCCGCGACCCGGGCGACGTGCGCGTCCAGGTCCCGGTCGGCCAAGTAGCGTGCCGCGGCGAGCTGGTTGACGGTGGGCGTGTGCAGGTCCGCGGCCTGCTTGGCGACGGCGCAGGCGCGCAGCAGCGCGGCGGGCGCGCGCAGCCAGCCGAGCCGCAGGCCGGGCGCCATGACCTTGGAGAAGCTGGAGAGGAGGACGGTCCTGTCCTCGGCTCCGGGGTACGTGGCGATCCAGGGCGCGCGCTCCCCCTCGAAGCGCAGTTCGCCGTACGGGTCGTCCTCGACGATCCACAGTCCGAGCCGCTCGGCGACCCGGGCGATCGCCGCGCGCCGGTCGGCGGGCAGGGTGCGTCCGGTCGGGTTCTGGAAGGTGGGGACGGTGTACAGCAGCTTGGGGCGGTGCAGGGCGACGAGGGTGTCGAGGGCGGCCGGGTCGATGCCGGACTCGTCGCAGGGCACGGGCACGACGCGGGCGCCCGCGAAGGCGAAGGCCTGGAGGGCCGCGAGGTAGCAGGGGTTCTCGACGAGGACGGTGTCGCCGGGCTCGATCAGCGCGGTCGCGAGGAGCGAGAGAGCCTGCTGCGAGCCGGTGGTGACGAGCACGTCGTCGGGGTCGGTCGGCAGTCCCCGGACGGTCGCGCGGGCCGCTATGGCGGTACGCAGCGCGGGCTCGCCCTCGGTCGTCGAGTACTGCAGGGCCCGCTCGGGCGTCTCCTGGAGCACCGCGCGGAAGACGGCCGCGATGCCGTCGCCGTCGAAGAGGCCGGGGGCGGGCAGGCCGCCCGCGAAGTTGATGACCTCGGGGCGCGCGGTGACCGCGAGGATGTCCCGTACCGGCGAGCCCCCGACCGCCGCGGCCCGCGCGGCGAGCGGCGGCTGGGGGACTGCGGTGCGGGAGGGCTCGGTGACGGTCACGGCGACGGCTCCTTCGGCTCTGGCGGCTGTGCCCGCACCCTAAGCACGTAGGTGCGGGCTACACACGCCATTCCGGGATGCGGACGCGGCCGCCCCGGGTCAGCCGTCCTGAAGCTGCCTCTCCCACTTGCTGCCGCCGGGCGGCCAGCCGTAGGTGGGGCGCCCCTTCTTGCCGCTGGTGCGGAACGGCTTGCCCTGGTCGTCGATGCGCAGGGAGTTGTGCCGCTTGCCGCTGGACCACTCCAGCTCCAGGTACCACCGCACGTCGTGCAGATCGGTGTCGGCGATGATGAAGAAGACCTCGGGGTCCTTCTCGCTGACCTTGTACGGGAAGTCGCGCTGACCCGACTGGGGTTTGACGTGCGGCGACCCGTCGTCGAGGTCGATGGAGAAGGACTTGGGGTCGACGTCGCCGCCGCAGCCGGTCGCCATCTGGAAGTTGTTCCAGGCCAGCGGCGCACTGGTGCTCTGCACCCGGACGTTCATGTCCTGCAGGACGACGGTTTCGTCGCCCGTGCCCTGCACGGTGACCTCGATGAGCTGTCGGCCCGCCGGGACGGCGCCGAGGTCGCCGACCCAGCCGGCCGCGTCCTGCGCCGCGGGCTGCTCCGGCACCTCGGAGGCCTTGCGGTTCACGAGGAAGTCCTGGAGGCAGGGGTCGTCCATGGCGTAGGGCCTGGTGCGCACCGTCACCGGTACGTCGAAGGTGCTGCCGCTGTTGCCGCCCGCGGAGGCCGGGCCCTTGCCGGGGGCCCGGGAGGTCTTGGATCCGGGGCCGCCGCTCCTGGAGGGCGACGCGGAGGCGCCGTCCTCCTTCTTGCCGCCGTCCTTCTTCTCGTCGTCGTCGCCCTGACCCTTGCCCTTGCCGGTGGGGGCGTCGTCGGGCGACTCACCGGGGTGGGGCGAGGATGCCGCGCCCGTGTCCTTCTTGTGCCCGTCGCCGCCGTTGCCGTTCATGGCGAGGGCGACGGAACTGATGCCGACGACCGCGGCGACGGCGGCCGCGAGGATGAGGGGGCGCCGCCTGCGCGACAGGGTCCGCTGCCGCCGGTCCGTGACCAACTCGGTCTCGGGGCCGGGCTCTTCCGGTTCGGGTCCGGGGCGTTCCTGCTTGGGCCCGGCACATCCCGGCGGGGGGTCGGCGCGCACCTGCAGGGGTTCGGCGCGTACCGGCGCGGGTTCGACACGCTCCGGTTCCGCCTTCTTGCCCCGCGAGGCGTCCGCCAGGATCCACCGCCGGTGGACCTCGACGAGCTCCTCCGGCGACGCCTTGCAGAGGCGGGCGAACCGCTCCACCGGAGCGAACTCGGTGGGAACCGCGTCCCCGTTGCAGTACCGGTGCAACGTCGACGTGCTCATGTGGAGCCGCTTGGCCAGCACTCCATAACTGAGCCCGGACCGCTCCTTGAGCTCCCGCAGCAGCTCCGCGAGAGTCGCCATCTCCACCCTCCACCATTCCATTCACGCGTTCCAAGGGGAGTTCGTTCCCCCTGTTCAGAGCCGGTGCGACCGTTCCAGCGTCCCCAACTCCCCGGCACCCGTGGCGGCTGGGACCCCCCAGGGCACAAGCTGTGCCCGCCAGGCCATCCAAGCACGCCGCATCCGGCACTCAGTAAGGACCAGCCATGCCCCGCACCGGTTCCCGGACCACTGCCGCAGTCCGCATCTCTGCGGCCACCGCCATCGCACTCGGCACCCTCTCCCTGACGGGCTGCGCCAGCGGAACCGGCACCCGGGACGAGGGCGCGGCAACGCTCGTGGCGCAGACGACGAACAAGCACAGCACGGTTCCGCAACCGTCCTCCAACCGGCGCACCGCACGGAATTCGGTCCCCTGCACCGGCGCGAACACCGAAGTGACCGTCACCGAGGTCGCACGCCCGGCGCACCACCTCCTGATCACCGCCACGAACACCGGCACCAGGCCGTGTGACGCCTACGACGCCCCCTACCTCCGCTTCGACGACGCCCAGGCCCCGGCCGACACCGACCCGGACTCCGTACCGCAGGCGGTCGTCACCCTGGAGCCCGGCGAGTCGGCGTACGCGGGCGTGGCCCTTTCGGAGACGGAGGGCGACGGAGAGAGTGACGGGGAGGGAGGCCGCACCGCCCACCGTCTCGGCGTCCTGTTCGCCGACCGGGCCATGGACGGCGGCGTCGGCCCGGAGGCGGCCGTGGAGCTGCCCTCGGGCGGTGTCCACGTGGACGGCTCAGTGCGGACCACCTACTGGCAGCGGTCGCCGCAGGACGCCCTCATCCGGTGACCGGAAGGGCGAGAGACGCGGGTCACATCCGTACGTGTCACATCTCGCGGGGTCCGTCCGTCCTAACTGTGAACCACCGGCCAACGGCACAGGAGCACACCATGGAACCCCGTTTGAACGTCTTCGCAAGCCCGTCCGCAGGCAAGGCCATCAAGCACCTGACCGCGGTCGGCAAGGTCGTCTCGGACACGGGGCTGCCGGCCGCCACGCAGGAACTGGTGAAGATCCGCGCGAGCCAGATCAACGGCTGCGGATTCTGCCTCGACATGCACACCAAGGAGGCGATCGCCGCCGGTGAGAACGCGACGCGTCTCCACCTGGTCGCCGCGTGGCGCGAGGCCACGGTCTTCACCGACGCGGAGCGCGCCGCCCTGGAGCTGGCGGAGGAGGGCACCCGCATCGCCGACGCGGCGGGCGGGGTCTCGGACGAGGTCTGGGGCAACGCCGCCAAGCACTTCGACGAGGAGCAGCTGACCGGCCTGACGATGCTGATCGCCCTCATCAACAGCTACAACCGCTTGAACGTCATCCTCCAGCAGCCCGCAGGCGACTACCAGCCCGGTCAGTTCGGCTGACCCGGCCCGGCACGGGGAGCTCCGACCGGCACACGCACCTTTTGGTGAGTACCGCACAAAAAAGTCGGTACTTGTCCGCCTCATGGAGCCGAACGAGGATCGAACGCGTACCCGAAGGAACGGTCCGACGGGACGCCTCGAAGGAGCTCCCCGTGCCCAACACCCCTGTCTCCGTCCTCGGTCTCGGCCTGATGGGCACCGCCCTCGCCGGTGCCCTGATCAAGGCCGGGCACCGGACGACCGTATGGAACAGGACGGAGTCGAAGACCGGCCCGCTGGTGGCCCAGGGCGCCGCTCCGGCGGCCACCGCGCGGGACGCCATCACCGCGGGCGGCCCGGTCATCGTCTGCCTCACGACCAACGACAACGTGCGCGCCCTCCTGGAGCCGGAGGCCGAGGCCCTCGCGGGACGCACCCTCGTGAACCTCACGAACGGCACGCCGGGCCAGGCGCGCGAGCTGGCCGACTGGGCGGCGGCGCACGGCATCACGTACCTCGACGGCGGCATCATGGCCGTCCCGCAGATGATCGCGACGCCCGGCGCGTACATCCTCTACAGCGGCGCCGACGAGGCGGCCTTCGAGGCGCACCGCCCGACCCTGGCCGCGCTCGCCGACACGAAGTGGGTCGGCAAGGACCCCGGTCTGGCCGCCCTGTACGACATCTCCCTGCTCACCGGCATGAACGGCATGGCGCTCGGCGTCGCCCAGGCCTTCGCGCTCATCGGCAGTGCGGGCATTCCGGCCCGCGACTTCGCGCCGCTGCTCAGGGACTGGGTGGTGGCGATGACGGACGGGCTCGTGCCGGGCGCCGCCGAGGCGATCGACACCGACCGGCACGTCACCGATGTGTCCAACCTCGCCATGAACCGCGAGGCGCACCCCAACTTCCTTCGGACGTACGCCGATCAGGGACTGCGGACGGACCTGTTCGAGCCTCTCCAGGCCCTCCTCGACCGCGCCGTGGAGGAGGGGCACGGCGCCGACGGCTTCTCCCGTCTGTCGACCCTGCTCAAGCGGGGCCAGGGCTAGGGCCTGGTCCCCTACGGCACGAGAAGCACCTTGCCCGTGGTCTCCCGCCGCTCGATGGCGGCGTGCGCCTCGGCCGCCCGCTCCAGCGGGAACGTCTGGAACTCGGGCACCAACTGCCCCTTGGCCGCGGCCTCCAGGGCCTCGCGTTCGCGGGTGGGGCCCTCGCCGGGGTTCTCGATCAGCTGCAGCAGCGCGTTGGTGACGGTGATGTCCCGCTCCGCGAGCACCTCGGGGCGGGGTGCGAAGTCGCTCTGCGACGACCAGCCGATGACGACGTACCGTCCGCCGTCGGCGAGCAGTTCGAAGGCGGCCGCGCCCTTCTCGCCGCTCACCCCGTCGAGCACGGCGGTGACGCGCCGACCGCCGCCGAGCCGCTCGGCGACCTCGCGCTCCCAGCCGGGCCGGTTGTAGTCGACGGCGATGTCGGCGCCGAGCCCCCGCACGGCCTCGACCTTGGCGGGCCCGCCGGCCGCGCCGACCACCGTCGCCCCGATGCCGTGCGCGTACTGGACGACGAGCCGCCCCACGCCACCGGCGGCGGAGGTCACCAGCACCACGTCGTCGGAGCGGAGCCGGGCCGCGCCGAGCAGCCCCATGGTGGTCGCCCCGGTCATCACCATGGTCGCCGCGGCCTCGAAGCCGAGGCCGTCGGGGATGACGTGTGCCTCCGCGACCTCGGCGACCGCCAGTTCGGCGTATCCGCCGGGGACCGAGCGCGGGACCACCACGGCACGCCCGAGCCACGCGGCGTCGACACCGGGGCCCACGGCCTCCACGGTCCCCGCGACCTCACCGCCGAGGACCGCGGGCAGTTCGGGCAGCGGTGGCGCCATGTCGGACGCCTCGCCCCGCCGCATCACCGTCTCGACGAAGTGAACTCCCGCCGCCCGCACGGCGATCCGCACCTGGCCCGGCCCCGCGACGGGGTCGGGCAGGGTCTCGTTGCGGAGGTTCTCGGCGGGACCGAACTCGTGCAGGACGACAGCGCGCATGGTGTGCTCCTCGGAACGTGGGAACGAACGTCGATGCACACCACCCTCCGACTTCAACCGAGGTTGAGGTCAAGGGCCGCCCGCCGGGGCGTCAGAGCTTCCGCGCGACCTCGGTCGCCCAGTACGTCAGGATCATGTTCGCGCCCGCGCGCCTGATCCCGGTCAGGGACTCCATGATCGCCTGGTCCCGGTCGATCCAGCCCCGCTGGGCGGCGGCCTCGATCATCGAGTACTCGCCACTGATCTGGTACGCCGCCACCGGCACGTCCACCGCGTCGGCGACCTTGGCCAGGATGTCGAGGTAGGGACCCGCGGGCTTGACCATGACCATGTCGGCGCCTTCCTCCAGGTCCAGGGCCAGCTCCCGCAGCGACTCACGAGTGTTGGCCGGGTCCTGCTGGTACGTCTTGCGGTCGCCCTTGAGCGACGAGCCGACGGCCTCGCGGAACGGGCCGAAGAAGGCCGACGAGTACTTCACGGTGTACGCGAGGATGGCGACGTCCTCGTGGCCGACCTGGTCCAACGCGTCGCGGATGACCCCGATCTGACCGTCCATCATGCCGCTCGGGCCGACCACGTGGGCGCCCGCGTCGGCCTGGACCTGCGCCATCTCGGCGTACCGCTCAAGGGTCGCGTCGTTGTCGACCCGGCCCTCGGCGTCCAGCACACCGCAGTGCCCGTGGTCCGTGGTCTCGTCCAGGCACAGGTCCGACATGACGATCAGGTCGTCGCCGACCTCGGCCCGCACATCGCGGAGCGCGACCTGCAGGATCCCGTCCGGGTCGGTGCCCGCCGTGCCCACGGCGTCCTTCTTGGACTCCTCGGGGACGCCGAAGAGCATGATCCCGGCGACGCCGGCCTCCATCGCCTCGACGGCGGCCTTCTTCAGGCTGTCGCGGGTGTGCTGGTAGACGCCGGGCATGGCCCCGATCTCCACCGGGTCACTGATCCCCTCGCGCACGAACGCGGGCAGGATCAGATCGGCCGGATGCAGACGCGTCTCGGCGACCATGCGCCGCATCGCGGGGGTGGTCCGCAGCCGCCGCGGCCGCGCTCCGGGGAAGGACCCGTACTTCGTCACTGAAACCTCACCTCATACCGCTCGTCGCCCCGTCACCGGCCGACGTGCCGCAGGGGCGCTGCCCGCTGTGGGCAAACGTGCCGCTGGGCGGCACGGGTGGGCACAGCCCCCGGTGCGGAGCACCAAAAGGGGCGGCGCCCACCCAAAGGTACCTACGGGGCGGTGCGGCGCCGACGGGACCCCGGACGACGCTCGCTGGGCCGGGTGACGGGATCCCCCGCCTCAAGAGCCGCAGCCCGGCGCCGGGACCCGAAATCGGCCAGCGCCTCGGCGAGCTTGTGCACCGAAGGCTCCGGAGCCATCACGTCGACCCGCAGCCCGTGCTCCTCCGCGGTCTTCGCGGTGGCGGGGCCGATGCACGCGATCACGGTGACGTTGTGCGGCTTGCCGGCGATGCCGACGAGGTTGCGCACCGTGGAGGACGAGGTGAAGAGGACCGCGTCGAAGCCGCCGCCCTTGATCGCCTCGCGGGTCTCCGCCGGGGGCGGCGACGCGCGCACCGTCCGGTAGGCGGTGACGTCGTCGACCTCCCACCCGAGGTCGATGAGACCGGCGACGAGCGTCTCCGTGGCGATGTCCGCGCGCGGCAGGAACACCCGGTCGATCGGGTCGAAGACCGGGTCGTACGGCGGCCAGTCCTCCAGGAGACCGGCGGCCGACTGCTCACCGCTCGGCACCAGGTCCGGCTTGACGCCGAAGGCGACCAGCGCGGCGGCGGTCTGCTCGCCGACGGCCGCGACCTTGATCCCGGCGAAGGCACGCGCGTCGAGCCCGTACTCCTCGAACTTCTCCCGCACCGCCTTGACGGCGTTGACGGAGGTGAAGGCGATCCACTCGTACCGGCCGGTGACCAGGCCCTTGACCGCGCGCTCCATCTGCTGGGGCGTGCGCGGCGGCTCGACCGCGATGGTCGGGACCTCGTGCGGCACGGCGCCGTAGGAACGCAGCTGGTCGGAGAGCGAGGCCGCCTGCTCCTTCGTGCGCGGCACGAGGACGCGCCACCCGAAGAGCGGCTTCGACTCGAACCACGACAACTGATCGCGCTGGGCGGGGGCCGAACACTCGCCGACCACGGCTATGACGGGCCGGCCGCCGTCGGGCGAGGGCAGCACCTTCGCCTGCTTGAGGACCTGCGCGACGGTGCCGAGCGTGGCGGTCCAGGTGCGCTGACGCGTCGTCGTACCGGCGACGGTCACGGTCATCGGGGTGTCCGGCTTGCGGCCCGCGGCCACCAGCTCACCGGCGGCCGCGGCCACGGAGTCGAGGGCCGTCGAGACGACGACGGTCCCGTCGGACGCGCCGACCTCGCTCCAGCAGCGGTCGGAGGCGGTACGGGCGTCGACGAAGCGCACGTCCGTGCCCTGCGCGTCCCGCAGCGGCACACCCGCGTACGCGGGCACACCGACGGCGGCCGCGATGCCCGGCACCACTTCGAAGGGGATGCCCGCGGCGGCGCAGGCCAGCATCTCGTCGGCCGCGTTCGTGTCAAGGCCCGGGTCGCCGCTCACCGCACGCACGACCCGCCTGCCGCCCTTCGCTGCCTCCATGACAAGATTGGCGGCAGCTCGGAACGGCGTCGCGTCGGCGGTCATTGACGTGTCGTCAGCTGTCGGCTGGGGTGTGTCCACACCTCCCCTGGCATGCACGCGGACGACGTCGAGCACATCCGGCTCGGCGATCAGCACATCCGCTCGGGCCAGCGCCTCGACGGCGCGCAGGGTCAGCAGTCCCGGATCTCCGGGTCCGGCACCGAGGAAGGTGACGTGCCCGTGTGCGGGAAGGCCGGGAAGGTTCGAGGTGGGGCTCAAAGTGCTCGCTCCCCCATCAGACCGGCCGCGCCCTTGGCGAGCATCTCGGCCGCGAGTTCGCGGCCCAGCGCCATGGCTCGGGTCTCCGTCTCGGGCACGGGACCGGTGGTGGACAGCTGCACCAGCGACGAGCCGTCGGTCGTACCGACGACACCGCGCAGGCGCATCTCCTTGACAATCTGCCCGTCGGCCAGCAAATCGGCCAGCGCGCCCACGGGGGCGCTGCAGCCGGCTTCCAGGGCGGCGAGCAGGGAGCGCTCGGCGGTCACGGCGGCCCGGGTGTACGGGTCGTCGAGCTCGGCGAGCGCGGCGGCGAGTGACGCGTTGTGCGCGGCACACTCGATCGCCAGTGCCCCCTGGCCGGGGGCGGGCAGAATCGTGTCGACCGACAGGAAGTCGGTCACCTCGTCGGCCCTGCCGACGCGGTTGAGTCCGGCGGCGGCGAGCACGACGGCGTCGAGCTCCCCCTTGTGCACGTATCCGATGCGGGTGTCGACGTTCCCGCGGATCGGCACGGTCTGGATGGTCATGCCGTGGCTGCGCGCGTAGGCGTTGAGCTGCGCCATGCGGCGCGGCGAACCGGTGCCCACGCGGGCGCCCTCGGGCAGCTCCGCGAACGTCAGGCCGTCGCGCGCCACCAGGGCGTCGCGCGGGTCCTCGCGCACCGGCACGGCGGCGAGGGTGAGCTCGGCGGGCTGCGCGGTGGGCAGGTCCTTGAGCGAGTGGACGGCGAAGTCGACCTCGTCGCGGGCCAGCGCCTCGCGCAGCGCGGCGACGAAGACGCCGGTGCCACCGATCTGCGCGAGGTGCTCGCGCGAGGTGTCGCCGTACGTCGTGATCTCCACGAGTTCGACGGAACGTCCCGTCAACTCCTGGACTGCCTCGGCCACTTGGCCGGACTGGGCCATGGCCAGCCTGCTGCGCCTGGTCCCGAGCCTGAGAGCCCTCTCCGTCATGCCCGGCCTCTATTCGGGTCGTCGTTCTCGTTGTTCATGTGGTCAGCCCTGCTGACCGCCGCGACCGTCTGCGGGTCGAGGTCGAAGAGCGTGCGCAGCGCGTCCGCGTACCCGGCGCCGCCGGGCTCGCTCGCCAGCTGCTTGACCCGCACCGTCGGCGCGTGCAGCAGCTTGTCGACGACGCGGCGCACGGTCTGCGTGATCTCCGCGCGTTGCTTGTCCGCCAGGCCCGGCAGCCGTCCTTCGAGCCGGGCCATCTCGCCGGCCACCACATCGGCGGCCATGGTGCGCAGGGCGACCACGGTCGGCGTGATGTGCGCGGCCCGCTGGGCGGCGCCGAAGGCGGCGACCTCGTCGGAGACGATGCCGCGGACCTTCTCCACGTCGTCGGCCATCGGGGCGTCCGCGGACGCC
>NZ_LIPN01000433.1 GCF_001418325.1 Streptomyces atriruber
GAAGCCGCCCGCGCACCCCGGCCGCCCCCGGGACCCGTACCAGCAGGAAGGGCCCCTCCGCGGGCTCCACCACGCGGACCCCCGCGGGTGCCAACTCGGCCAGCCCGGAAAGGAGATGGGCGCGGTCCGCCGCGATCCGGTGCGCCGCATGGCCCGCCTCCGCCAGCGCCCGCGGCCCCACGCACGCCTGCGCGGCCACGAGCGCCGGCGTCGACACCGGCCACAGCGGCTGCGCCTGGGTGAGGGCGGCGATCGTGTCGGGCGCGGCGAGGACGTAGCCGATCCGCAGGCCCGCGAGGCCCCACGTCTTGGTGAGGCTGCGCAGCACCACGAGGCCGGGTACGTCCGTGCGGCCCGCCAGGGCCTCCCGCTCGCCCGGCACCGCGTCCATGAAGGCCTCGTCGACCACCAAGATCCGCCCGGGGCGGGCCAGTCGGGCGATCGACGCGGCAGGGTGGAGGACCGAGGTCGGGTTGGTGGGGTTGCCGACGACCACCAGGTCGGCCTCCTCCGGCACCGCGGACGGATCGAGCCGGAAGCCGTCCTCCTCGCGCAGCAGCACCCGGCCCACCTCGTGCCCGGCATCGCGCAGCGCCGCCTCCGGCTCGGTGAACTGGGGGTGCACGACGTACGGGTGACGGACCTTCAGGGCGCGGGCCAGCAGGACGAAGGCCTCCGCCGCGCCCGCGGTGAGCAGGACGCGGTCCGGCGTCAGGCCATGACGTGCCGCCACCGCGTCGCGCGCCGCCCGGCCGTCCGGGTACGCCGCCAGACCGTCGAGGGACGCGGCGATCAGCTGCTTGAGCCAGGCCGGGGGAGTGTCGGAACGTACGTTGACCGCCAGGTCGGTGAGGTCGGCGCCGTCGTCCCGTACCTCCGCGTCACCGTGGTGGCGCAGGTCGAAGCGGGCGGCCGAGGCCCGGGGGCGCGCCGCGACCGCGCACGTCGCCATCGGCGGACGGCCCACCGGCGCCGACTTCCGCTTGGGGACGAGGAGTTCACCGCCGCCCCGCAGCGCGGCCGCCTCCGCCACGGACGGCGTGCCCACCGCGGCACGGGAGCGCGCGGACGGGTTCGGCACCGTCACGTCCGCCAGCTCGCGCGCCGTGTACGTCACGAGCGGCACCCCGAGCCGCGCCGCCGCCCCGACGATCCCCGGCTCCGTCCCCTTCACGTCGACCGTCGCCAGCTCGGCGACCGCCCCTTGGGCGAGGCCCGCCTCGCAGACCGTGTCCCGGACGAGGCCGAGCACCTCCTCCACCGGGGCGTCCTCGCAGGCGCCGACGCCGACGACGAGCACGACGTCCTCGGTGGGGGACGTCACCTTTGCGGCGTCGGCATCGGCCACGGCCATGGGGCAGGTCCTTTCGTGTGGGGTGGGGTGATGGATGTGCGGAGCAGGGGGTCAATCGGCTAGCAAGGGGCCATGGCGGTGTTCGTGGCGCTCGGCGCCTTCCTCATGACCCTGGTGGGCGGCTGGACGGCCCAGCGGGTCACCGACCGGCGCCATCTCGTCCTGGGCCTCGCGGGCGGGCTGATGCTCGGCGTCGTCGGCCTCGACCTGCTGCCGGAGGCCCTGGACGCCGCGGGCGACCCCGTCTTCGGCGTACCGGCGGCCCTGCTCCTGTTCGTGGCCGGCTTCCTCGTCGCCCATCTGGTGGAACGCCTCCTCGCGGGCCGCCAGGCCGCGCACGGCGCCGGCGAGCACGCGGGCGGCCGGGTGCCCGAGGTGGGGCTCACCGCGGCCGCCGCGATGGTCGGGCACAGCGTGATGGACGGCATCGCGATCGGCGCCGCCTTCCAGGTGGGCGGCGGCATGGGTGCGGCCGTGGCGCTGGCCGTCGTCGCCCATGACTTCGCGGACGGCTTCAACACGTACACGATCACCAGCCTGTACGGGAACGCCCGCCGCAAGGCGCTCGCGATGCTGTTCGCGGACGCGGTGGCGCCCGTGGCGGGCGCCGCGTCGACCCTGCTCTTCACCATTCCGGAGCAACTGCTCGGCAGCTATCTGGGCTTCTTCGGCGGCGCGCTGCTGTATCTCGCGGCGGCCGAGATCCTGCCCGAGGCCCACCACGACCATCCGGCCCGCTCGACCCTGCTGTGCACGGTGGCGGGCGCGGCGTTCATCTGGCTCGTGGTGGGCATCGCGGGCTGAGCGCGACGGCGGCCGGTTCATCGGGCGGCGCATCTCCCGACGAAACGGTCTGCGACGCCCGGCTCCGCGGCCCAGTGCGTGTGCAGATAGCTGGCGTGCACATTTCCTTGTACGAAGCCCTCGACGCGCCGCTCGGGCCGGTGCAGGCCCCAGGCGGGGGCAGGGCCCGCGCCCGGCTCGACGGTCGTGCGGTGGAACTCGTGGCCCCGCATCCGCGTACCGGTCGCCGCGAGCACACTGTCCGAGACGGCCACGGCTTCCCGGTACCCGAGCGTCAGCCGCTCCGACATCCGGGCCTTCGCGTCGAGCACCCCGCACATCGGCTTCCCGTCCAGCTCGCGGGAGAGGTAGAGCAGGCCCGCGCACTCCGCGGCCACGGGCGCGCCGGAGAGCGCCAGCTCCGCCACGGCCTTGCGCAGCTGCTCGTTGGCGGACAGCTCGGGCGCGTACACCTCGGGGAATCCGCCGCCGATGACCAACCCGGCCGTCCCGTCGGGCAGTTGCTCGTCGTGCAGCGGGTCGAAGGTGACGACCTCGGCTCCGGCGGCGGTGAGCAGTTCGGCGTGCTCGGCGTAGGAGAAGGTGAACGCAGGCCCACCGGCGACGGCGATGCGAGGGCGGCCTCCAGCGCGTCGGTCCGGGGCGGAGTCCCGGTTTCGGGAAGGGGTGGGATCGGAGAACGAAGCGCCGCAGGCCACGGCCGGATCCCACTCGTCACCCGACAGCGAGGGCGCACTGCGCGCCAGCGCGAGAAGCCCCTCCAGGTCGCACCCTTCCCGCACTCGTGAAGCCAACGCCGCCACCGACTCGACCGCATCGCCCCGCCGCTCGGCAACCGGAACGAGTCCCAAGTGCCGCGAAGGGGCCTCTACTTGAGGGGCGCGGCGCAGCGCGCCGAGCACCGGCACCCCGGACTCGTCGAGCGCCTCGCGCAGCAGCGCCTCGTGCCGGCCGGAGCCGACCTTGTTGAGGATGACGCCCGCGACCCGCACCTGCGGGTCCCAGGACGCGAAGCCGTGCACCAGCGCCGCCACCGACCGCGACTGCGACGACGCGTCGACGACCAGGACGACCGGCGCCCGCAGCAGCTTCGCGACGTGCGCCGTGGACGCCAGCTCACCCTGCCCCGCCGCCCCGTCGTACATCCCCATCACGCCCTCGACCACGGCGAGGTCGCAGCCGGCCGCGCCGTGCGCGAACAGCGGCGCCACCAGGTCGGGGCCGCACAGGTAGGCGTCGAGGTTGCGGCCGGGACGGCCGGTCGCCAGCGCGTGATAGCCCGGGTCGATGTAGTCCGGCCCGACCTTGTGCGGGGAGACGGCGAGCCCGGCCGCCGTGAAGGCGGCCATCAGGCCCGTCGCGACGGTCGTCTTGCCGCTGCCCGACGACGGCGCCGCGATGACGAGGCGAGCTACCACTCGATGCCCCTCTGGCCCTTCTGGCCCGCGTCCATCGGGTGCTTGATCTTCGACATGTCGGTCACGAGGTCCGCGTAATCGATCAGCTTCTGGGGCGCGTTGCGGCCGGTGATGACGACGTGCTGGGTGCCGGGGCGATTGCGCAGCACCTCGACGACCTCGTCGGTGTCGATCCAGCCCCAGTGCATCGGATAGGCGAACTCGTCGAGGACGTAGAGCTTGTACGTCTCCTCTGCGAGGTCGCGCTTGACCTGCTCCCAGCCCTCGCGGGCCTTGTCCTCGTTGGTCAACTCGCCCTCGGCGGGGGCGCGCTGGATCCACGACCAGCCCTCGCCCATCTTGTGCCAGGCGACGGTGCCGCCCTCACCGGTGGCGCCGAGGACCTTCAGCGCGTTCTCCTCGCCGACCTTCCACTTCGCCGACTTCACGAACTGGAAGACGCCGATGGGCCACCCCTGATTCCAGGCCCGCAGCGCGAGCCCGAACGCGGCGGTCGACTTGCCCTTGCCGACGCCGGTGTGGACGAAGACGAGCGGACGGTTGCGGCGCTGACGCGTCGTGAGCCCGTCGTCCGGTACGACGCTCGGCTGTCCCTGCGGCATTAAGCGGCCCTCCTCGAAGGCGAGTTCATTCCCTGTACGTCCTTGACGAGGCCGGCGATCGAGTCCGCCCGCAGCTCGTCGAGGGTCACGACCGTCCCGCCGAGCTCGCCCGCCAACTGCCCGGCCAGGCCGAGCCGTACGTAACCCGACTCGCAGTCGACGACGACCGAGGCGACGCCTTCGGCCGCGAACAGCCGGGCCGCCCGGCCCGCGCGGGCCACCGGCTCCACGCCCCCGGTCGCCCGTCCGTCCGTCACCACGACCACCAGCGGGCGCCGCGCGGCGTCCCGCAGCCGCTCGACGCGCAGCACGTCGTGCGCCTTCAGCAGGCCCGCGGCCAGCGGCGTGCGGCCGCCGGTCGGCAGCGATTCGAGGCGGGCCGCGGCCGCGTCCACCGACGACGTCGGCGGCAGCGCCACCTGCGCCTCCGTGCCGCGGAACGTCACGAGCCCCACCTTGTCGCGCCGCTGGTAGGCGTCGAGGAGGAGGGAGAGCACCGCGCCCTTGACGGCGCTCATCCGCTGCCGCGCCGCCATCGACCCGGAGGCGTCCACGACGAACAGCACGAGGTTGCCCTCGCGGCCCTCCCGCGTGGCCTGCCGCAGGTCGTCACGGCGTACGACGAGCCCGGCGCCGGAGCGTCCGCGCGCCTTCTGGTGCGGGGCGGCGGCCTGTACCGTCGCCGCCAGGTGCAGCTTGGTCAGGGCGCCTCGGGGGCGCCGCGAACCCGTCGTGCGGCCGTGCTCGGTGCGGGCCCGCGAGCGCCGCCCCGCCGCGCCCTCGCCGATGCCGGGCACGCTCAGCATCTTCGTGCGGAACGGCTCCGCGGCGCGCACCGCCTGCTGCTCGCCGGAGCCCGAGGGGGCACCGGCGGTGGGCGCGGGCTCCTGGGGGGCCGGTGTCCCGTCGGTGTCCGGAGCGTCCGGGCCCTGGTTCTGGGGCGGCAGCTCGGGGGAGTCGGGGCCGTCGGCCGGGGGCTGCCCGCCGCCGGGGCCGCCGTCCGGACCGCCGCCGTCGGGGTCGTCGTCCCCTTCCGGGGGCTCGGGCTCCTCGTCCTCGCGCGCGTCCTCCAGCGCCTCGTCCAGCTTGTCCTCGTCGAGGCCGGGCGCGTCGAACGGGTTGCGGCGCCTGCGGTGCGGCAGCGCGAGCAGCGCGGCCTGCCGCACGTCCTCGCTC
>NZ_LIPN01000434.1 GCF_001418325.1 Streptomyces atriruber
CCCCCTTCTCGCCGGGCTTCCCGTCCTCGCCGCGGGTTCCGGGGACGCCCGCGGGGACCCGCACCCGGGCCAGCAGGTCGTCGATGGCCTCGGCGGGGTCGGGGGCGGCGGGGGTGTCGCCGTGCGCGCGGACCTGGGCGCGCAGGGTGCGCACATCACGGGCGAGGGTGGACACCGCCTCACCGCGCCGGTCCGCCTCCGTCGCGAACCGGTCGGCGCGGCGGTCCCCCGCGTCGATCCTGGCCCACAGGATCACCGCCGCACCGGAGAGCGCGAGCAGCACACAGACCAGGAACACGGTGCGCCAGCGGTGGGCCAGGAGTCGCTCCAGCTGAATCACGGCGTGCCTCCGAGCCGTTCGTTGTCCATGAGCAGCCGGGCGATCTCACTCTGGTCGTGCGCGTGCAGGGCGTTCAACTCGGCTAACTTCGCGTCGCGCTCGGCGACCTGGCGTTCCAGCCTGTCCCGCTCGATCTGGAGTTTCTCCGTCAGACTGGAGTAGCCCATGAGCGCGTTCTCGCCACGCTTGCCGAGATACGCCACCACAGCCGCACCCAGGACCCCCAGGGTGGCGAGAACGGAGCCGAAGAGAGTGACGGTGGCATCCAAAGCGACTGCCTCCTGCTCCTGCCTACTCGGCCCTGGCGCTGTACCGCACGGCCGCTGCGAACCTGCACTCGCTGCCATAACGAGTCACATGACCGGAGGATGTGCCCTTCTCGTCGATTGCCGGTCCAACAGCCTTTCGACATACGGGAGTTGACGCGACCCGGCCCGCCGTCCGGGCGGGAGGGCGAGCGGGCGGGCATGGAAAAAGCCCCCTGGCCTGGGGCCAGAGGGCTTTCGCCGCACATGGGAATTGTGGAGATGGCGGGAATCGAACCCGCGTCCAACGGTGCAAAAGGAGGGCTTCTCCGAGCGCAGTTCGCTTCGATTTTCTCGGCCCCGGTGATCTCGCGAACAAGTCTCCGACGGGCCCAGTCACTGTTTGATTTCCCATCGAACCCCGTGACCGGGCTCGATGGTTTAGTTCCCTAGATTATGCCAGGATCCGAGTCGGGAACGTCCCCGGGCTGACACCCATTTAGGGTCCTTCAGTCACTGCTTATTAGGCAGCGAGGGCGAAGGACTGGGAATCGCGCTTAGAATTGGCGATTATTGGTTGCGACATATGGTTTACGAGATCATTGCCGCTTCCTCGGCTCGCTTCCCCTGCTTCAACATCCGCTGTCGAAACCGATCATCCCCATGTTGACCGCTATTGAATTAGATACTGCTCAAATCGTGCACCCGCTGTGAGGTGCGGTACCCATCGTACGTGACCAACGCACGACGGTGCCAGCCAATTCCCGCGCGGCCCGCCGGGGCCCCACGGGGCCCGCGGGCTAGGCGCCTCGCTGACGGCGCTTGGCCGACTCGATCGCGCGGTTCGTCTCGCGCAGGTCCTGCTTCTCCTTGAGCGCCTGCCGCTTGTCGTACTCCTTCTTGCCCTTGGCCAGCGCGATCTCGACCTTGACCCGGCTGTCCTTGAAGTACAGCGCCAGGGGCACGATCGTGTGACCCGTCTCCTGGGACTTCGACTCCAGCTTGTCGATCTCCGCGCGGTGCAGCAGGAGCTTGCGCTTCCGCGTGGCGGAGTGGTTGGTCCAGGTGCCCTGCACGTACTCCGGGACGTGGATGTTGTGCAGCCACGCCTCGCCGCGGTCGATGTGCACGAACCCGTCCACCAGGGAGGCACGGCCCAGCCGCAGCGACTTGACCTCGGTGCCCATGAGGACGAGGCCGCACTCGTACGTATCCAGGATGTGGTAGTCGTGCCGCGCCTTCTTGTTCTGCGCGACCATCTTCCGGGCGGGTGCCTTCTCAGCGGCCTTCGCGGCCTTGCGCTTTACCTTTTCCTTCGCCATAGTGCGGCCATTTTCGCACTACGAGGGGGGTCCGAGGCCAGTCAATACTGTCTCGGCCCGCTTCTCGGCCCCGTCCTCGGCCTCCAGGTCGGGGGTGATGCCCTGTCCGTCGACGGCACGCCCCGAAGGAGTGCGGTAGTGGCCGACGGTCAGCTCGGCGACGGAGCCGTCGGGAAGGCGGCTCGGCATCTGGACCGAGCCCTTGCCGAAGGTCTTGGAGCCCACCACGACGGCGCGCCCGCGGTCCTGGAGGGCGCCGGTGAGCAGTTCGGCCGCGCTCATCGTGCCGCCGTCGACGAGGGCGACCACGGGTCTGTCCGTGTCGCCGCCGCGCTCGGCGTGGAGCGCCTTCTGCTCGCCCCGCACGTCGTACGTGGCGACGAGGCCGCCGTCGACCAGGGCGGACGTGGCGGTGACCGCCTCCGACACCAGGCCGCCGGAGTTCCCGCGCAGGTCGAGCAGGATCCCGGCCCCCTCGGGGGCCTCGCGCACCGCGGCCCGCACGGCCTCCCCCGAGCCCTTCGTGAACGCGTCGACCTTGATCAGGACGGCGCCGCCGGACACCTCGGTGACCGTCACGGAGTCCGTGGAGAGCCTGGCCCGGTGCAGCTTCGCGCGCCACGCGCGCGTGCCGCGCTCCATGCCGAGGACCACCGGGGTGCCCTCGCGCGCGCCGCGCGTGCCCTCGCGCTCCCCACGCAGCAGGGCGAGGACCTCGGTCACGGGACGGCCCGTGACGCGCTTGCCGTCGATGGTGCGCAGCCGGTCGCCCTCGCGGATCCCGGCCCGGCCCGCGGGCCCGTCCTCCTGGACCCGGGAGACCTCGATGTGTCCGTCGGCCGCGCGCCGGGCCCACAGGCCGACGCCCGTGTACGCGCCGCCGAGGGCCTTCTCGAATTCCTGGAACTCCCCCGGTGAGTACACCGACCCCCAGCGGTCCCCGCTGCGGCTGACGGCCTCCTCGGCGGCCTCCTTGCCGGACTTGCCGTCGGCCATCGCCTCCGCGGCGGCGTCGGCGGCCTCGTCGGCGGTCCCGGCGTGGCCCTCCGGCGGCGCGAAGGCGTCCGAACGCACCGAAGGAGGCGGCTCATTCCCGCCGTCGTCCGCCGCGTCGCTCCAGGAGCCGGTGGCCGCGCCGGTGACGAGGACGCTCGCGAAGACCAATGTCAGGGTCGCCCCGCGGCGGATGCGGCGGGGCCCGGAGAACCGCTCGGCGAATCGGTCGAGGCCTGACATGACGGTGAGTCTAGGACAACGAGGGGCGCCGTACGGTGGGTTGAACCGCACGACGCCCTGACACGCTGAGGGCTCTTGTCACACCTTCAGGTACTTGCGCAACGCGAAGAACGCGGCAAGGGCGGGCATCAGCAGACCGATGGCGAGCACCAGCGGCAGCTTGGCGAGGACCGCGTCCCAGCCGATGAAGTTGATCAGGTTGATCTTCTCGGAGAGCTCCAGACCGTGGTCGATCATGAAGTACCGGCCGATCAACAGCATTCCGCAGGCGAGGCCTCCGCCGATGAGGCCGGCGACGGCGGCCTCCATGATGAACGGCATCTGGATGTAGAAGCTCGACGCGCCGACGAGCCGCATGATGCCGGTCTCCCGTCTGCGGCTGAACGCCGAGACGCGCACGGTGTTGACGATCAGCATCAGCGCGACGACGAGCATCAGCGCCATCACCGCCACGGCCGCCCAGTTCATGCCGTTCAGGAGCCCGAAGAGGTTGTCCAGATAGCCCTTCTGGTCCTGCACGGCCTGCACGCCGTCGCGCCCGGAGAAGGCGGTCGCGACCACCTGGTACTTCTCCGGGTCCTTCAGCTTGATGCGGAACGACTCCTGCATCTGGTCCGGCGTCAGCGAGCTGGACAGCGGGGAGTCGCCGAACTGCTCCTTGTAGTGCTTGTAGGCCTCGTCCGCCGACTCGTGGGCGACCTTGTCCACGACGGGCATCTTCTTCAGATCGCTGAGGATCTGGTCCTTCTGCTCGTTCGTGACGGCGCCCTTGGCGCACTTGGGGTCCTGCTCGGCGTCGGCCTTGTTGCACAGGAAGATCGAGACGTTGACCTTGTCGTACCAGTAGCCCTTCATCGTGCTCACCTGGTCACGCATGAGCAGCGAACCGCCGAACAGGGCGAGCGAAAGCGCTACGGAGACGATGACCGCGAAGGTCATCGTGAGATTTCGGCGGAGACCGACGCCGATCTCCGACAGGACGAACTGGGCGCGCATGGCGGCCTTTCAGTGGATCAGGTGGATCAGACGGTACGGGCGAGCTGGGCCGTCAGTGCTGGTAGCCGTACACGCCGCGCGACTGGTCGCGGACGAGGCGGCCCTTCTCCAGCTCGATGACCCGCTTGCGCATCTGGTCCACGATCTGCTGGTCGTGGGTGGCCATCACGACGGTGGTGCCGGTCCGGTTGATCCGGTCGAGCAGCTTCATGATGCCGACGGACGTCTGCGGGTCGAGGTTGCCGGTCGGCTCGTCGGCGATGAGGAGCTTCGGGCGGTTGACGAACGCGCGCGCGATCGCGACACGTTGCTGCTCACCACCGGAGAGCTCGCCGGGCATCCGGTCCTCCTTGCCGCCGAGTCCCACGAGATCGAGGACCTGGGGCACGGACTTGCGGATCTCGCCGCGGGACTTGCCGATGACCTCCTGCGCGAAGGCGACGTTCTCGCCGACCGTCTTGTTGGGCAGCAGCCGGAAGTCCTGGAAGACGGTGCCCAGCTGGCGGCGCATGTGCGGCACCTTCCAGTTGGACAGGCGCGCGAGGTCCTTGCCGAGGACGTGCACCTGGCCGTGGCTGGTGCGCTCCTCACGCAGGACGAGCCGCAGGAAAGTGGACTTTCCGGAGCCGGAGGATCCCACCAGGAAGACGAACTCGCCCTTCTCGATCTCGAGGGAGACGTCCCTGAGCGCTGGGCGGGTCTGCTTCGGGTAGGCCTTGGAGACGTTGTCGAATCGGATCACGGATGCACCACGGGTTGCCGGGGGTAGGTGAGCGTGACCATACGCGAAGCCGGTACGCGAGCGCAGTCGGCGTCCTGAGTTGCGCGAATTGTCACGGAAGCATCGGGGCACGAAACGGACGGCAAGGCTCCCCCGGGGGGCACGGAAACCGTCGGGAAGTGGCGGGCCGCGCCGAAATCCGCGGAAGCTGGCACAGTGGTAGGGGGAACGATTGGGTTCCCCCTAGCGTTGGGCAGGCTGAGACTGTGCGGGAGGAGGAGCGCATGACCCTGGATCGGTTGGTATGCGCGAACTGCGCAGCGCCCGTGAGTGAAGGCCGCTGCCCCGTGTGCCGGGCCAATCGCGAGCGCATGCAGCAGGAGAGCCTCTTCGCGGGGCTCAATCCCGCGGCATTGATAGCGCTGCTCGTGGTGCTGATCGCGGCGGTCGCGCTGCTGGCGCACCAGTCCGCGTAGAGACACCGTCGCTGCCGGACCGCGCAGGCGGCGCGGCACGACACGGCACGGCGCACCGAGAGTCACGACGCCGACACCGGTGTCACACGGAAGGGCCCGGAGCTTCGCGAAGCTCCGGGCCCTTCTTCATGCGTACGTGGCGTACGTCACCGCCTGGATCAGGCAGCGGCGCCGCGGTTGCCGACGAGGCGCGGCAGGATCCGGAAGCCGATGCCACCGGCGATCATCGTCGCGGCACCGATCAGCAGGAACGTGGTCTCGGCGGCGCCGGTCTCGGCCAGCTCCCCCTTGTCGCCCTTGTCGGCGCTGCTGCCGCCCTGCTCGACCGGCTTGGAGCCGGTGTCGCTCAGGCTGTCCTTGCCCTTGCCCTGCTCGACGGGGTTGGAGCCGCCGGCGGGGTCGTTGTCGTTGCCGCCGTTGCCGCCGCCGTTCCCGTTGCCCGGGTCGCTCGGGTCCGAGGTGGGCGGGTCGGTGGGGTCGGTCGGGTCCGTCGGGTCTTCCGTCGGCTCCGTGGGCTCCTCGGTCGGCTCGGTGGGCTCCTCCGTCGGCTCGGTGGGCTCCTCCGTCGGCTCCGTGGGCTCTTCCGTCGGCTCCGTGGGCTCATCGGTCGGCTCGTCCGGGCCCGGAACGTCCACGTCCACACCGACGCCGGTCTCGTCCGCGTGGGCGCCGACGCCCACGCCTCCGAGGTCGACGCCGACGTCGAGGGCCGAGGCGGCACCCGCGGCGGTCAGCGAGGCACCGGCGGCGATCACCGCACCGGCCGCTATGCGCGCGACACGGATCCGCGTCTTCTTCGTCATCTGGCTGCTACCCCCAGTAGCTGAATCGTCAATGAGGCAGCGTCCGGGGCTGCTGCGCTCGCCGCCGGGGGCGTTCGATCGGCCCCCACAGATCCCACGCGCCCCAGAAATGCGCATGCCGCGCGCCAGCCTTTCCACTTTTCACAGCAGCGTCAAGGTCGTTGCGGGCGCGATGTCCTAAATTGGGGGAGTTGACCGGCGTACGGAGATGTGACTGTGACGAAAAAGGTAACTGCGGCCCTTGAGGCCGCAGTTACCTTGTCGATAAAGCCGTTCTCGGCGGCTTTTACTTCTCCTGCTGCTTGCGCCAGCGAATTCCGGCTTCCAGGAAACCGTCGATCTCGCCGTTGAAGACGGACTCGGGGTTTCCGACCTCGAACTCCGTCCGCAGGTCCTTCACCATCTGGTAGGGGTGCAGGACGTACGAACGCATCTGGTTGCCCCAGGAGTTGCCGCCGTCACCCTTGAGGGCGTTCATCTTCGCCTGCTCCTCCTGGCGGCGACGCTCGAGGAGCTTCGCCTGGAGGACGTTCATCGCGGTCGCCTTGTTCTGGATCTGCGAGCGCTCGTTCTGACAGGAGACGACGATGCCGGTCGGCAGGTGGGTCAGGCGGACCGCGGAGTCGGTCGTGTTGACGCCCTGGCCGCCGGGGCCCGAGGAGCGGTACACGTCGATGCGCAGCTCGCTCTCGTCGATCTCGATGTGGTCGGTCTGCTCGACCACGGGGAGGATCTCGACGCCCGCGAAGGAGGTCTGGCGGCGGCCCTGGTTGTCGAAGGGCGAGATGCGGACGAGGCGGTGGGTGCCCTGCTCGACGGAGAGCGTGCCGTAGGCGTACGGCACGTTGACGGCGAAGGTGGTCGACTTGATGCCGGCCTCTTCCGCGTACGACGTCTCGTAGAGCTCCGTCTTGTAGCCGTGGCGCTCCGCCCAGCGCAGGTACATGCGCTGCAGCTTCTCGGCGAAGTCGGAGGCGTCGACGCCGCCGGCCTCCGCGCGGATGGTGACGACGGCCTCACGGGAGTCGTACTCCCCGGAGAGGAGGGTCCTGACCTCCATCTCGTCCAGCGCCTTCTTGACGGCGGTGAGCTCGGACTCCGCCTCGGCGCGGGTGTCCGGGTCGTCCTCCTCCTCGGCCATCTCGAACAGCACGCCGAGATCGTCGATGCGCCCACGGAGCGCTTCGGCCTTCCTGACCTCCGCCTGGAGGTGGCTCAGCTTGCTGGTGATCTTCTGCGCCGCATCCGGGTCGTCCCAGAGGGAGGGTGCGGCCGCCTGCTCCTCGAGCACGGCGATATCGGCCCTCATCTTGTCGAGGTCCAGGACGGCCTCGATCGACTCCATGGTCGAGGAGAGGGACTTGAGCTCTTCGGATACATCGACGACTGCCACGACTCCAGCGTAACGGCTACGGCAAGCGGGACCGGCCGGGTGGGTTCTCCAGGGAGACCTGGACCACTCTCCTCCGGCGCCCCGGCGGCCTCCGTTGCGCCTCCTCCGCGGCTCCCCTGCGGCTCGGGGGCGAGTCCCTACCCCGCCGCTGCGCGGCGGATGCCTCCCACCCGTGCACCCCGCACCGCACGGCTCTGTAGGAACGGCCCACCACGACGGGGCGTCGCCGGAAGG